>NZ_WBKM01000217.1 GCF_015714725.1 Nostoc sp. WHI | reverse complement strand
TTGAGAGTTTAATCCGCCAAGTTGTCAATTTAAGAATCAAAGGAAACAGTAAATTTTGGTTGAAAGACAATGCAGAAATTATATTACATCTGCGCTGTCAATGGATAGCTGGAAGTTGGGATAATTTTTGTATTTCTATCTTTAATTCCTTTATTAAACCTCAAACTGCTTGATTAATTTTATACTTGCGTTCTCATCTTTAGCTATTGGTTGCTGTAATTGATACTAAATATCAAAGGCTTGTTACAGATATTTTGGGAAATAATCGTCAAATGACTTACTAGCAATCTTTTTGAGATATCTCATCAAGATGAATTCTCCTGCGAATCAATATTTTATTTGTAAATAAAATCACTCCGTACTTGAATATAATTTTTAGCGATCGCACTTTTTTTGTCCGACCTCACAAAATCGCATTGCTCCCTCCTCATGTGTAGACTCACTGAAAAGTTGATTTATCCGTGCTAAATTAGTTGCCAATTTCTCCAATCTAACAGGGATACTATCTTGCACAAAGGTTTCTTGCTCATAAGTTAACCCACTATTCATCCCAGAAACTCCATAAGAATTTGGGACACAATTTGTTTAATCTTAACGTTCATAATTTTCATTGAACGATTAATGTTTTAATAAGATATGCGTTAGCCGTACTCCGCAGGAGTTGCAAGCTACGCGGAGCGTCTCCAAGAGTTGGCTTTGGCGTACCCTTACTCAAAAGCTTGCTACGCGTAGCGTCTCTAAGAGTTGCCATCGCTTGCAGCTTAATTTTACAGGTATCTAGAATTAGCGCGATGTCTACAACGGGCGTAGTTGAAGCACTCCCACACTTGAGCAGTCCGCTTTACCCAATCTATGAGGTGCCGCAGCTACGCCCAGAGCAGGTCTTACCCTGAGCCTGCGCCGTTCGCGCAGCGTCTCGTAGAGAAGGGCATCGCTATAATAAAACCAGTATCACGCTCGGAAAACTCACAATGTCCATTACACTTGATCTACCACCGAAAGTTGAGGCACTGCTGCGACAGCGTGCTGAAAGTACTGGACAAGATATTTCGCAAATGGCGCTAGCGGTGCTGACTTTAGGACTGAGTTTGGACGATCAAGATTTTTTTGAGGCTTTAAAGGGAATCCAACGTGGGCTTGATGATTTTGAGCAAGGACAATTTTCGAGTTTAGAGGACTTCATTGCTGAACAAAATCAGAAATATGGTTTGTCTCTTGAAGCATGACGTACCGCATTGATTTCTCCAGCATTGCGAAAGCCGAAGCGGATGCCGCATTCTTAAGTTTTACTGAGTTTACTACAGCCGAGCGTGCCCAACTCTGGTATCAAGGGCTAATTAAAGCAATCGCCTCTCTGCAAGAAATGCCTCGGCGCTGTCCGATCGCTCGTGAGGATGCCTTCTTTAGCCAAGAAATTCGTCAGCTTCTTTACGGGCAAGGAAAACAAACCTATCGTATTCTATTTACGGTTCTTGAAGATCAGCCTGTTCCAACGGTGAGAATTCTCCATATTCGTCATGGCGCACAGAAGACAATTGGTGAGCCGGAAGTAGAGGATTGATCATATTGACATTCCATCCACAATATCTTCCTCAAGATATGGAGTTGGCGATCGCCTTTCGCAGAAAAACAACATTTGTAACAAATAAAGAAGTAATGAGAGCAATAAAAATAAAACGGAGCGATGGCAACTCTTAGAGACGCTACGCGTAGCAAGCTTTTGAGTAAGGGTACGCCAAAGCCTTTGGCTAACGCTAATTGTTGCTCTAATAGACTGAATAATATCCAAAGTGACAATACTGCTTCAGATTTAGTGCAGTAATTTTACAGTTCTTATTAGATGTACTTTATTTACCTGATATTAGCCGTACTATCGCTGAGTGCATAGCAATCAACCGTCGAACAATCTGATCGAGCTCTAAATATAATATGCTGTAATCAATGACTGCCTGACGAATAAGTGTATGTCCTTGATTGACAGCTGATTCTTGTATCTTGGCTGTACGTATAATTAATTTGCAGCTTACCGCTGCATGGGAGAGATGTTATATTCTCTCCACCATGCCAGTAATTAATCTTGCCGATATTCAACAAATTACTAAAACACAGCAACAAGTCCTATTCCCCAGTCAAAAATATCATCCAAATCGCTCTGCCTTTGACTCTATAGTTGCAGATAACTTCTCTTTGGTGATGAAACAACTATTTTTAGGACTGACTGTAGAACCTTTATTAAATGCCTATCCTCAAATTGCTCAGTGGGTTTCTCAAACACAAGAACTTGCACCGGAAATTTTTCAATCTCGGAAAAAGTTATTAGTCGATAATCCAGTTATTGCACCTCTTGCAATTAATGACGACAAGCACTTTATTCAAGTATTAACAAATATAGCATTTAAACGTAATCGACCACGGGGCGATCGCAAATTACAAGAAAGTAAAACCCATTGACATCAAAGAGTTAGAGTTCAAAAGAAGCAGACAGCAGACTGATTCAATTTGGGAAATCAAACTGTATAAATTCGTGGGTTTTAAGCAGCATTTTTGACAGCAACTTTACTCGGCAGGAACTTGTGGAAGTAAAGAAGGAGTTGGTTGACCCTGGCGTTTAGCGCTAATGGCTTGAGTCAAAAATTCCAAGACATTTCGACGCTGAGACTTGAGCGGAGCCGGAGACGCTCCGCCTCCGGAGTAGTCACAACAGTTAACA
>NZ_WBKM01000385.1 GCF_015714725.1 Nostoc sp. WHI | reverse complement strand
GGGTGATGAGGGATATGTTGAGTATTTTGTGGCTCAAGTTTTTCACTAGTTATAGGAATTGTGTGATCGATGACAATCTTTGTTGTTAAATTATCATCTGCAATGTCATAAGAACTAATCACTCTTATCTGATGACTCTGTTTATGAACTTCATTGTTGGCGCTGGTTTGGTTAATCAAATCCTCATCTACAAACTCAGAGGAATTATCAACACTCCCTTCATCTGATTGTGATAATGTATCTTTAAGTTCATCTTCACCTGTCAAAAAAACATTTCTATGGATAGAAGGATTTAAATCTAGATTTTCTTGGTCTTGAATAGGTAGATATTCCTGGAAATTTTGAGAATCGAATGGTATAGTTAAAAACTCAACAGATGTGGCAGAAGGCGGAAGAATTAAGGGGGAATTGGGGTTGGGTAAAACTGGAGGTAAATCAGGTTCAGGAGGGAAATTCGGTGGTGTTATATCATTACTACCGGGGAGAAGTTTAGGCAATAAATATGCCATCATCTCTTCTACTTGTTCTATTTCCTCATCTGTTACACCTTCAAAGTTATCTTTAGACCATTTCCAACCACCATCCTCATCAGGAGTAAGAAAATAAGTTTCTTCCCCTATTTCAATTCGACATTTTAAATCAATAGCTGATTCTATTGATTTATAAATAAACTCTCCTAAAGGATAAATAAAAGCTCTAATAAAATGCTGACTAGCTCTAGCGTAAGCAGAAGTGAGTTGCAAATGTCGTTCATCAAACATATTTATTAAGATGTGGCTCTTGTGGGTGTAGTGAAAAAATAAAACTGAATCTCTCAAAAGGCTATAAAGTGTGGAATCTATAAAAAATAATGATGGACTAAAATAAATTAATCAGCCACACTATTGTTGTAAGAATTCAGGAGTAAGAATTCAGAATTCAGAATAGTTAAAGAATCAAATAAAGATTTGATAAATAAATATCCTAATTTTAATAAACTCCTTATATATTCTAGCTTCTGACTCCTGGGTACTGAATTCTTACCTATTGTCTAACCGCAACAGTTGCAGAATCGTCTTTGCAAATATTTGTTATGAACAGGGTTGTCGATGATGAGAGAACAAGATTGGCGCAGAACCTCATATTGTTGCCAGTTAGCCCCCAAGCATTTGATATCCATGAGCTTACCTTGGGGTGTAACGCGATTAAAAATAATATGAATATAAATATTGCTAGGTTGAATATCTAAAAAACAGATATACTGCAAATCATGCCAGCCGATACCGTGAATATATTGGTTGACAATTTTCAGACAAGATTCTTGATTTAGTTTAATATAAGTGTTTTTTAAGCTGATGATAGTATATATGCCCAAATTCCTCAGCTTTCGTCTAGTTTGAGATAAAGTCTTAAACTCCTGAATAATTTCAAGGGGAGGCAGACTAATATCAATAAAACTACCATTCGCTAAAATCTTTTCTTGAGATAGTGTTTGAATTAGTTCAAAATTACTAATTTTCAATTCTTCAATAGTCATTTTCATAACAATCAAATTCCACTGTCAGATTTGTTTTGATTGATCATGCTGCCGACTTCTTTGAATGTTAGTCCAGAATGATTAGAAACAGCTTGAGGGTTTTCGGGAAGCGGAAAGCGTGACTCCACTTGCGTAACTCGCAAAGCTAAATCTTGCTGAGAGGGAAATTTCTGTGTACTTTTCCTAGCTAGTAAAGTGACAATCCTTGCCCATTTAAGTTGATTATATTTATCAATATTTTTTAGTAACTCATTAATTTTGATAGTTTTGAGTAAAGGAACAGACCCCTCCTTTTTATTAGCATAAGCCGGATTAATAAAAACACATTTGCCAGCAACTAGTTTGAGAAATTGGGACGATTCAAAAAGCTTTCGAGTTTTTTCTTGCTCACTAATACTAGTGCTATTATTTTTACTACCAGTAGAACGGCTTTTTTGCTTGTACTTAATCTCTTCATCACCTAAGAAGTTGGAAAACAATTGCGCCGACTCGTTCTCACCAGGATTGAATATAAACTTAGTGCTGCAAGCACCAAGGATAGCCTTAGCGATATCTTTACCGTAGTTCTTCTCAAGCTGCCCCATATTTTGGAAGCCGATAATACCGCAGAAGCCCTCAGAACGTGATTCGTTGAGCCACCTATATAAATCAGGTAGGTATATTGAAGGTAATTCGTCCAATGCAACGATTAATGGAGCTTTTCGTTTTTTGGCAATGTTACGGGCGATGGTCA
>NZ_WBKM01000202.1 GCF_015714725.1 Nostoc sp. WHI | reverse complement strand
GTGGGGAGTGGGGAGTGGGGAGTGGGGATTGAGAATTAGGAAGAATTTCTGCTCCTCTGCTTTGCTGCTCCTCTGTGCCGTTTCCCGAAGAGTAGGCGTAAGAACTCCAGTTGATGTAGGCGCGGGCTAAATCTTGGTCATCTGTCCAGTTTTGCGATTCAATTAAACCTTGAAGTCCGGCACCGTAAGCACCTGGACGAGAACCAAAGATCCGATAGCCCGATCGCACCACTGCTTCTTCTAAAGTTAATCCTTGGCTTGTCCACAAATCAGTTTCTTGGCGAACTGTTTCTGCAAGGGGGTTTTGTTCTGGCGGTTCATCCAAGTCTGCAACTGCTGATACTGCTTGAGCAAATAAGTCAATCAAGTTGGGAAAAGCATCTCGGAAGAATCCCGAAATTCGCAAGGTGACATCTACACGGGGACGCCCCAAAATTGCCAGGGGCAAAATTTCAAAATCTACTACTCGCCGTGCCGCACCATCCCATACAGGTTGGACTCCCAGTAAAGCCAAGGCTTCGGCAATATCATCACCGCCTGTTCTCATGGTGGCAGTTCCCCACAATGATAAACCTAGTGTTTTGGGATACTCACCATGCTCTTGAGTGTAATATTCTACTAAGGTTTCGGCGGCTTTTCTACCGATATCCCAAGCTGTTTCTGTGGGAATGGCGCGAATATCGACAGAATAAAAGTTTCTCCCAGTTGGTAGAACTTCGGGGCGGCCTCGCGTGGGTGCGCCAGATGGCGCACTTGGGACGTAACCGCCATCAAGTCCATGTAACAAGTGGGTAATTTCTTGATCAGTTTGTTGTAAAGATGGAAGTAGGCGATCGCGTATCCAGGTAGAGACGCGATTCATCGCGTCTGTGCTGGGGGGGGAGACGCGATGAATCTCGTCTGTACAAGATATTAGTTGTTCTACTAGAAGGACGGCGTGTTCTTCTAAAACTTCGACGATATCACCGAGGGTACGGCATTCGATGCCATTTACTATTGACCATTCGCCACTAGTCATTGACAAATCTGCTGTGAGGGGATCGAAGTCTAAACCCCAATCTTGAGCGATCGCACGGGTAATACCTGAAGAATAGCGATTAGGTATGCGAGCGATCGCTACTATTAAATCTCGTAGCTGCCGCCCTTGGGGACATTGCCCAAAAATGTGCAACCCATCGCGGATTTGAGCTTCTTTTAATTCACAAAGATAGCCACCGATTGAATTCAAAATCAGAGATTCCGAATCAAAAATTTCTGTTTGATTTTGGATTCCTAAATCTAGATGGAGATTCTCTTTGATTACCAGTTCGCGGATGCGATCGCGAATCACTGGTAAACGAGAAGGATCTAAACTGTCCGCTTCATAATACTCATCAATTAAATTTTCCAATTGTTGCAAAGAACCGTAGAGTTCCGCACGAGTCATCGGCGGCGTTAGGTGATCTATAATCACCGCTTGAGCGCGACGTTTAGCTTGGGAACCTTCACCAGGATCATTCACAATAAATGGGTACAGGTGGGGAAGTGCGCCAAAAGCCACTTCTGGATAACAATTACTCGATAAAGCCACACTTTTACCGGGTAGCCATTCTAGATTACCGTGTTTTCCCACATGAACCACAGCATCAGCACCAAAACATTCTCTAACCCAATAGTAGAAAGCTAAATAAGCATGAGTTGGTTCTAAATCCGGCGCATGATAATTCAAACTGGGGTCATTATCATAACCCCTTGGTGGCTGAATTCCCACGAAAATATTGCCGAGTTGAATTCCGGGAACAGCCCAATTTTGGATTTTAGATTTTGGATTTTGGATTGAATCTAAAATCGGTTTGTCCCATCGTTCACTAATACCTTGCTGAACTGCTGGCGGTAATGAAGCGAAATACTTTTGATATTCTTCCCAAGAAACACTTTGGTGTACCGGAAGCCATTCTTGACCTTCTGGATCATTGGTTACGCCATCTGTCAGCCGTTGAATCAACTCGTCTCCTTGAGCAGGTGGATTTTCTACTTGATAACCAGCTAGATGTAAAGCTTGAAGGATTTCTACACAACTAGCTGGAGTGTCCAGTCCCACACCATTGGCAAGGCGGCCATTTCGGTTGGGGTAGTTTGCCAAAATTAGAGCAATTCGCCGCTCTTGGGGTGGTTTAGAACGCAGACGCGCCCAATTTGCTGCTAGTTTAGCAACGAATTCGATGCGATCGCTCACTGGTTCATAAATTACCACATCTGTCTGTAAATGGGGATTACGAGTTTGCACTGCTTTAAAAGACACCGCACGAGTAATAATCCGCCCATCTACTTCTGGTAGTGCCACATTCATCCCAATATCGCGGGGAGAAAGCCCTTGAAACTGCGACTCCCACTGCTCAATTGAACCGCCACTGAGGATTACCTGCAACACAGGCACATCTAATTTTTGCCACAAGTCGGTTTGGGGTGTTTCGCTTTCCAACCGTGCTAGAGAAAAGCTGGTGGTATTCAGCAGCACAGCTATTGACTCGGCTTCTTTGGGTTGGAAAAATTCACTCAACTCAACTTGGACATCGGGTTCACGTAATGAGGAAACAAATACGGGCACTGGTTGTAAATTTTTCTGTACCAACGCTTCGCATAAAGCATCAATTACCTTGGTATTTCCCGCTAAATAATGGGCACGGTAGAAAAGGATGCCGACTTTGGGCATTGGGAATGGGGCATTGGGCATTGAGGTGGATTCATCCGGTTCCGAGGTGGATGAACGAGTATCAAAGGTGGATGAACGGAGTTCTGAGGTGGATAGACGAGTATCAAAGGTGGATTCATCCAGTTCCGAGGTGGATGAACGAGTATCAAAGGTGGATGAACGGAGTTCTGAAGTGGATTCATCTAGTTCCGAGGTGGATGAACGGAGTTCTGAAGTGGATTCATCCAGTTCCGAGGTGGATGGACGAGTATCAAAGGTGGATTCATCCAGTTCCGAGGTGGATGAACGAGTATCAAAGGTGGATGAATTTAGTTTTAACTCTCCCCTGCTCCCC
>NZ_WBKM01000059.1 GCF_015714725.1 Nostoc sp. WHI | reverse complement strand
TAGTGCCAAAGTCGATTATTTCTCTTTACATTGATATTAACGACCAGAACAATGCACAGGTGGTTGCCCTGGCAATGAAATTGCTGGGAGTGGCAGCTATTTTTCAAATAGTTGACGGTGTGCAAGTGACTGCGGCGGGAGCATTACGCGGACTCAAAGACACTCGAATCCCGATGTTGATTGGAATTTTTGCTTATTGGTGTGTTGGCTTATTCACTGGTTATTCTTTTGGAATCACGTCGGGCTATGGAGCTATTGGTCTTTGGTGGGGATTGGCTATTGGTTTAGCCCTCGCTGCAATAATCTTAACTTGGCGCTTTAGCACCAAAACAACTAATTACTGAGAGACACAGATAAATTATCTGTAGTAATTAGAAAACTTACGGGTGCGTATTACTACTAATTTGAATTAGATTCATTGAGTGATAAAGTTAGATTATGAATATTCAAGTCATTATAAGTAGATTTATTTGAAACAAATTCGACCTTAGTTATCTCTTTGTTTTAAAGACTCTCAGTGTCCTAAGCCAAGTTCTCAACACGAGACTTCTTGGCATTTGTGGGGAAAAGGAATATGAAAAAACCTTTCTCCTTTAACCTTCCCCTTTTCCGCAAGGGTGCAAAAGTTACTTTTGCAAGAGGTTCACGCAACTAAAAATTACCAATTGTCTACCTTCATTTGTTTGGCATGAACCAGTAGTGTATAAGTTGACGTTGTTAATTGCTAAATAGGACTAATTTCAATTGATTTTAATCATCCGTGAGGCTGCTACCAGCGAACAGATAGAAGAAATGCTGAAAACTTGGGAGGTATTTATTAAAATAGCAGTAGATATCGAACGCAAAGTTATTGCAGGTGGTGGCGTTCGCCATTACGAGTGTGAACAAGAGTTACTCAAAGACGGGAGCAGACAAAGAGATATTTGGGGTGCTGACTGGTCTCCTTCCACTCAAGAAATTATCTTTGAATCAATCATCAACATCCGCCCCAGCCAAAATAACCGTAGTATGGTAATAAGATCCCCCGAAATTCGAGAACGAGTCACCCAAATTACCCAGCAATTGCTAGGAGGATTATAATGCCCAACTGGAGTGCAATTGAAGCTAGTTTTCTAAACCTACCCCATGCACAACAATTGGGAGAGTTGGCCGCTAGTTTGGCACGTCTTAACTCTTGGTCACAAAAAAGTGCTAGTCAGGAAATAGTTCCGGTATTGTTAGACGAAAGTTTGCTGTATTTGTCCTTGATCCAGCGAGAAAGCCAAATTAATATTGAATTAGATCAACTTCTTGGCTTGTTGCAAGGCTGGAAACAAAACTGGCTCAATATTTGGAATAACTCAAACGAAACTGCAAATATTGCAGATATTGCGTCTACTTGGTCACAACGAATATTGGCTATGTCTGGTTTGCTAACTTCTGAATCTATGAGTGCATAGTTTTAAATGGTGCGATCGCCCTACAACCCTTCTGTTCTCAATTACTTTCTTTTTACCGAATTTTGAGAGTTGCACTATTGTTTTCGATTTTACCGTTCGCACCCAATGCCATCACCATCTCGGTCAAACCTGTGAGGGTCAGGTTGCAATACTCTAAACCTTCGTTGGCTAACATCTGAGCAATCTAAGTCTGGTGAATTCTTTGGAATGCACAAATCTGGGTAAGCAGGGTCGCAGTTATTCTGTTGCTGTCCTTGAGTTGGCACTGAAGTTGCCCGTTGAGCAGCTTTGTGGCGGAAGTCCCAAGGCATCACAGGATTAGACTGACTCCAAAATCCTAGACGCTTTTCTTTGGCATAACTCTCACCCTGCAACAAGCTATCTTTAGATTTTGGACAGCCTTTGAGATACTGGTGATACACCACAGCCAGTCCCTCTTGCACCATATTGACATTGACACTGCGATTACCGATAAACACCTCTGCAACCATCGCCCTTCAACAAGGAGAACTGGGAGCGTTGGGGGCAACCCTTTGGGTAAACTGTTTTTTGATACTTGGGGCTGATTAAAATGTCTAATAATTTTCCTTTTCAAAATCCTGAACAACTATAGCAATGGCATCAGGGTATAAAGGATGCCAACCG
>NZ_WBKM01000368.1 GCF_015714725.1 Nostoc sp. WHI | reverse complement strand
ATTCCTGCAAGGGTTCCACAACTGGACACTCAACCCCTTCCACATGATGGGTGTTGCTGGTGTATTAGGTGGTGCGCTATTGTGCGCTATTCACGGAGCCACAGTTGAAAATACCTTGTTTGAAGACGGTGACGGTGCTAACACCTTCCGTGGCTTCAATCCCACCCAATCCGAAGAAACCTACTCAATGGTGACGGCAAACCGTTTCTGGTCACAGATTTTCGGCATTGCCTTCTCCAACAAGCGTTGGCTGCACTTTTTCATGTTGTTTGTGCCAGTCACAGGCTTGTGGATGAGCGCCGTCGGCATCGTCGGTTTAGCACTCAACCTGCGGGCTTATGATTTCGTCTCCCAAGAATTGCGGGCGGCGGAAGACCCTGAGTTTGAAACTTTCTATACCAAAAACATTTTGCTGAATGAGGGTATCCGCGCTTGGATGGCTCCTCAAGATCAACCCCACGAACAATTTGTATTCCCTGAGGAGGTATTACCTCGTGGTAACGCTCTCTAATAGACCAAATATCTTAGGCGGCACTGGACGCGACCAAGAATCCACTGGATTTGCCTGGTGGTCTGGTAACGCACGTTTAATCAACTTATCTGGCAAACTACTGGGTGCTCACGTTGCCCATGCTGGTTTGATTGTATTCTGGGCTGGAGCGATGACCTTGTTTGAAGTCGCTCACTTCGTTCCTGAAAAGCCCATGTACGAACAGGGCTTGATCCTGTTGCCTCACCTCGCCGCTCAGGGTTGGGGTGTTGGTGCTGGTGGTGAAGTTATCGACACTTTCCCCTACTTTGTTGTCGGTGTACTCCACCTAATTTCCTCAGCCGTCCTTGGCTTTGGTGGTATTTATCATGCCGTCCGTGGCCCAGAAACTTTAGAAGAATACTCTTCTTTCTTTGGTTACGACTGGAAAGATAAGAACAAGATGACCAACATCATCGGGTTCCACCTGATTATTTTGGGATGCGGTGCACTGCTGTTAGTGCTAAAGGCAATGTTCTTTGGTGGGTTGTATGACACCTGGGCACCAGGCGGTGGCGATGTTCGTGTTATTACCAATCCAACACTGAACCCGGCGGTTATCTTCGGTTATATCATCAAGTCTCCCTTCGGTGGCGAAGGCTGGATTGTTAGCGTCGATAACTTGGAAGATGTGGTCGGTGGTCACATCTGGGTTGCCTTTATCTGCATTGCTGGCGGTATTTTCCACATCCTTACCAAGCCTTTTGCTTGGTCACGTCGTGCATCCATCTGGTCTGGTGAAGCTTACCTCTCCTACAGCTTGGGCGCTCTCTCCCTGATGGGCTTTATTGCCTCAATCTTTGTTTGGTTCAATAACACCGTTTATCCTAGCGAATTCTTTGGCCCTACGGGTCCCGAAGCTTCTCAAGCTCAGGCTTTGACCTTCTTGATTCGTGACCAACGCTTAGGTGCTAACGTCGGTTCTGCACAAGGCCCCACAGGTTTGGGTAAATACCTGATGCGCTCTCCCACTGGTGAAATCATTTTCGGTGGTGAAACAATGCGCTTCTGGGATTTCCGTGGACCTTGGTTGGAACCTCTGCGTGGGCCCAACGGTCTTGACCTAGAAAAAATCAAGAACGATATTCAGCCTTGGCAAGCTCGTCGCGCTGCTGAATACATGACTCACGCTCCTCTGGGTTCTTTGAACTCTGTGGGTGGTGTGGCTACCGAGATTAACTCTTTCAACTACGTATCTCCTCGCGCTTGGTTGGCGACTTCTCACTTCGTACTAGGATTCTTCTTCTTAGTTGGTCACTTGTGGCACGCTGGTCGCGCACGGGCTGCTGCTGGTGGTTTTGAGAAAGGTATTAACCGTGATACTGAGCCAGTGATGTTCATGGACGACCTAGATTAGGTTGTAAGCTTTGTTTCATCACTGATAACTAAATAATTTAAAGGCTCTTGTGTAAAAGCAAGGGCTTTTTTTATAAGATAAGAAAATTAATAATTTGTTAATTAAACCGAGCAGTTTACTGAGGTAATTAATAACTAAGCTGATGTGCAGCTAAATTGTATAAGACGAAAACGTAAAATTACTGTAGTGCGGGCATCTTGCCCACATCCCATATACAAATTAAATACGCAATAGCTTATGAACTATGGCGACTCCAATACGGTTCAGTTAAGGATAATTGTAGTGGCGTGACAAGGCTAAAATGTTGCAAAAAAATTGTAGGTTGGGTGGAGGCTTTGCGTAACCCAACATCCTGATATGTGTTGGGTTGCGCTCCGCTCCACCCAACCTACGAAATTTAAGGTTTTTAGCTCTAACTGAACCGTATTGATGGCGGCTCTAGTTTTATTGATGCTTTGCGATGGACGACAACAAAAGCTAAAGAAAATATAGCGGTTCCCGACCTGGTGAGGTACGTTAGGGCCGCCTCCAAAGTTTTGAAGTTGGAAGCTTCCGCTCAAACTTCTTTTTTTGTTATTGGTCACCAGTATTTACAAATCAAAAATCTCTGCCAACTTTCCCAGCAGAATATTTGCTAAATCCAATAACATAACGTCATCTGTATCAATACTATTTCCTTCACTAGCTAACAAGTTTCTCACAACAGATAACCTGTCATCGGTTTGGGAAATTCTCCAAGATTCTTCTAAGTTTACTGCGAAATCAAATAGCGATCGCTCTCCTAAGTGCTGCCTTACTTTGACAGCTACACTATCCTTACTTACCAAAAACTCCTTAATAGCATCTAATTGAGAATTACCTACTATTTCGTCATGTCCCCACGTTTCTAGCCAGTCTCCATCCACATCTTCAACGTAAAAATTTACAAAATTAACTCCGTAAGTTAGCCAGTTTTGCTGCATTTGTCGGGCTGTTGCTAAAGCTTCAGCAAATGTATCTACTTGATTGTTGCAGCTGTGAGTTTCTTTTTTGTTAGCCATAAAAGCTGTAATTAGCAGGTAAGTATGTAGGCTAGAACACAAATCTGGAATATCAAAATGCTGAGAGGATCACGAAAATTTTAAATACTTGCCATCAGATAGATAATCACTGTTATGCAGTGCCACATTGACTAACTGGTTGACAAAATTAACATCTTTGGGATTGTAACTTAGGAACAGTCCTCTCTCTATTTCCCACGATCGCAGTGTATTTTGCCAAGCTTGGTACTTTTGGTGATTAAGTTCTTTACTGACACTGGTAACTTGAATACAGAGTGGTTGATTGTTACGACTAACAATTAAATCTGTGGCCATCGATAGGTCGGCAATATAACGCTGCCAAAAACTACCTTCTCGACTAACAATATCTTGGGCTATAGATTTAATGATATCATCATCAACCTGATTAAATTCACCTGCCATTAATTTTTGTTTCCAAATATAAAACTTGGAGTCACTTGCATTGATCCATCTAGGAAACAGATGACCATACCAATATCTCTCAATTGGCGTCATTTGATCGAACTTTGCTTTTTGTTCTTCTTCTGAAGGTAGGGATTTGATTATCAGCCAAATTGTAGAATCCGTAATTACCTCTAGCAGAAAGGCAAGGACAAAAGGTTTAGCAGTCAGGGAACCTAGCTTAATATTCTTGACCCACCGATTGATTTCATCTAATCTTCTCGCTAAATTAGGATCTATCGAGGAGGCTTGCTCGATAAGGGACTTTAGCTTCTCCTTAATCTCTTTTGCTTGCAAACGATGCCCTACTTTTAGGTACTAAGAGGATGTTTTAAAAGTATCGTTATTAACATCAGGGTCGATACCCTGTGCTATTAAAACCTCACGTAATCTAGCAATTTGTTGCTCTGCCTGTTGTGCGCGTTCTTCTGCCTGTTGTACACGTTCTTCTGCTTGTTGGGCACGTAAACGTTCTTGTTCAACCAGTTCTTCAGATGATGGTAACAATTGATTTTCAGTAGTGAAGAATCTTAATTTACCTTCGTAAATACCTAAATAAAGTTCTAACTGCTGACTCCACAAACGTCCCTCAGTGGTGGGTTGAATTTCTTGATACTTCCCATCAAGTATATGAAATCCCTGAAACTCCATTGTCACAGGATGAAACCAAAAATAATCAGGTGTGCGAAAAGTATCTTGATAAACTTGTTTTTTTAAACCTTTATCAACTGCTTTCGTTGAATTTGACAAAATTTCTATAATCACGTTGGGATATTTGCCGTCTTCTTGCCAAACTACCCAACTCTTACGGTCTTTTTTCTCGGTTCCCAAAACTACAAAAAAGTCTGGGCCTCGGAAATGTTCTGATTTATTCTGATTAGGACTGTAATAAATCGTTAAGTTGCCAGAAGCATAAAAATCTTGCCGCTCTCGCCACCATAATTTGAGGATGCGAATCAGCAAATCGATTTGGTCACGGTGCAGGTCACTTTCCAAGGGTGGTTCGTCACTATATATATCGCCAGGAGGAAAAATAACTTCGTCATCTGTTGTCTCATCAGAGACAAATTCTATAGTAGCAAGTTCAGACATCAGCGATCGCCCCGCGATTTACTTTCATTAGCTCAAAACAACTCTTGGCGTGAGACAAATCATTCCGCAACTATCCAACGCCTCAATTTTAACTGAAAAATGTCTTTGTGAATTTCCTGATGTGATCAAATCTTCTCAGGGTCGATGCCCTGTGCAAGTAAAATCTTACGCAGTCGAGCAATTTCTTGCTCTGCTTGTTCAACCAGTTCTTCAGATGATGGTAACAATTGATTTTCGGTAGTAAAGAATCTTAATTTACCTTCATAAACTCCTAGATAAAGTTCTAACTGCTGACTCCACAAACGTCCCTCGGTAGTGGGTTGGATTTCTTCATACTTACCATCAACTAAATGAAATCCCTGAAACTCCATTGTTACAGGATGAAACCAGAAATAATCAGGTGTGCGGAAAGTATCTTGGTAAACTTGTTTTTTTAAGCCTTTATCAACTGCTTTCGTTGAATTTGACAAAATTTCTATAATCACGTTGGGATATTTGCCGTCTTCTTGCCAAACTACCCAACTCTTACGGTCTTTTTTCTCGGTTCCCAAAACTACAAAAAAGTCTGGGCCTCTGAAATGTTCTGATTTATTCTGATTAGGACTGTAATAAATCGTCAAGTTACCAGAAGCATAAAAATCTTGCCGCTCTCGCCACCATAATTTAAGGATGCGAATCAGCAAATCGATTTGGTCACGGTGCAGGTCACTTTCCAAGGGTGGTTCGTCGCTAAATATATCGCCAGGAGGAAAAATAACTTCGTCATCTGTTGTCTCATTAGAGATAAATTCTATAGTAGCAAGTTCAGACATCAGCGATCGCTCCGCAATTTACTTTCATTTTACTGAAAATTCGGTAACTTACAGATAGCTTTTAAAACTTGTAATAACTCTATTGCACCTGGAGATTCATTCAGACTTAATAATGACATTAACTCATAAGTTGGCTGCTCTTCATGTCTTAAATAAACAAATTGATAACGCAGTCCGTTAGTTACTAAACCCCAAACTGATGGTTGTTGTTCTAAACTTTTAAAAGCATAAGTAAGTAATTGAGGTAAACCTTCACTTACTTCGACCGCACTGTTTTTCGTTTCAATTACTACAACCCAAAATGGCGGCGCAATATTAATTTGAGGACTGTTAATTGCTAAAATATCCATCCGTCCGGTAATTCTTCTGTCTTCATCTTCGATGGCGATCGCAATACTATCTTCCATTGTCAACCGAATCGGCACATCGTAAAACCCTGCTAACCGCATTAATGGTGCGATCGTTAAAAACTTAACTAAACCTTCAGAAATTTTACCTGCGCTTGAGTAACGCTCAAAGTCGCCTCTGATTCGCAATAAATCCTGGTGTTCAAACTCAGAGAGTGGTTCTAGCCTTAAGAAATCTGTAAATGAACCATTGGAAAGCTTTTCTAGTTTCAGAAAGCGATGAACATCGTTGAGAGATAAACTGCTAGCTTCGACGGTGAGTGTCATAGTTTCAGGCGTTGTTTGTGAAGACTATTTACATATTGCAACATCTTTAATATTCACGCATCTTAACGAAACTCTAGAAACTTTCGCACAAATCTTCGTTAAGAATATAGTTTATTGTGGCTTTCATACTTCCCGTATTATTTTTGTAACAATACAAATTGTCTTAATTAATTATGTCTCAACCCACCATAGAATCCATCTTACAAGAGAACCGCCTCTTCCATCCTGCCTCGGAATTCTCGCAGAAAGCCCAAATTAAAAGCTTGGAAGACTATCAGCGTCTCTACGATCAAGCCAAAGCCAATCCGCAGCAATTCTGGGCAGATTTAGCTGGAACTGAATTAGAATGGTTCCAAAAATGGGATACGGTGCTAGATTGGCAACCGCCTTTTGCAAAGTGGTTTGTTGGCGGTAAGATTAATATTTCTTACAATTGCCTTGACAGACATCTCACTACTTGGCGCAAAAATAAAGCAGCATTGATTTGGGAAGGAGAACCAGGTGATTCGCGTACCCTCACTTATGCTCAACTGCACCGGGAAGTTTGCCAGTTCGCCAATGTGTTGAAGCAACTAGGTGTGCAAAAAGGCGATCGCGTTGGGATTTATATGCCAATGATTCCTGAAGCTGCGATCGCTATCTTAGCTTGTGCCAGAATTGGCGCGCCCCACACTGTGGTATTTGGGGGTTTTAGTGCCGAAGCTTTGCGCGATCGCTTAATTGATGTCACAGCTAAACTGGTAATCACGGCTGATGGTGGTTGGCGCAAAGAGGCGATCGTTCCTCTCAAACAACAGGTAGATAAAGCCTTAGCTGATGGTGCTGTTCCCAGCGTCGAAAATGTCCTAGTTGTCAAGCGCACCGGACAGGAGACTGATATGCAGTTAGGGGGACGCGATCACTGGTGGCATGATTTACAAAAAGGTGTATCAGCCGATTGTCCCGCCGAACCAATGGAGAGCGAAGATATGCTCTTTGTCCTCTACACTTCTGGCAGCACGGGCAAGCCGAAGGGCGTAGTGCATACAACTGCTGGTTATAATTTGTATACCCACATAACCACCAAGTGGATATTTGATCTGCAAGACACAGATGTATATTGGTGTACTGCCGATGTAGGTTGGATTACTGGGCACAGCTATGTTGTTTACGGTCCCCTTTCCAACGGTGCAACAACGTTGATGTACGAAGGTGCGCCCCGTGCTTCTAATCCTGGCTGTTTCTGGGATGTAATTGAAAAATACGGCGTTAATATTTTTTATACTGCACCTACGGCAATTCGGGCATTTATTAAGATGGGTGAACAACATCCGAATGCGCGAAACTTGTCTTCTTTGCGTTTGTTGGGAACCGTCGGCGAACCAATTAACCCAGAAGCTTGGATGTGGTATCAGAAAGTAATTGGTGGCGATCGCTGTCCAATTGTTGATACTTGGTGGCAAACGGAAACTGGCGGTATCATGATTACACCACTACCAGGAGCAATTCCGACAAAACCCGGTTCCGCAACTCTTCCCTTCCCTGGAATTATCGCAGATGTTGTCGATTTAGAAGGAAACACCGTACCTAATAACGAAGGCGGTTATCTAGCGGTGCGGCATCCTTGGCCAGGAATGATGCGGACAGTCTACGGCGATCCAGAACGCTTCCGCCGCACCTACTGGGAACATATCCCCCCCAAAGATGGTAACTATACTTACTTTGCTGGTGATGGTGCAAGACAAGACGAAGATGGTTACTTTTGGGTAATGGGTCGTGTGGATGACGTACTGAATGTATCAGGACACCGACTTGGTACAATGGAAGTAGAATCAGCCTTAGTTTCTCATCCAGCAGTGGCAGAAGCGGCGGTAGTGGGTAAGCCAGATGAACTTAAGGGTGAAGAAGTAGTTGCTTTTGTGACTCTAGAAGGCACTTATCAGGCAAGTGAAGAACTGAGTAAAGAACTCAAACAGCACGTTGTCAAAGAAATCGGTGCGATCGCACGTCCGGGAGAAATCCGCTTTACCGATGCTTTACCCAAAACGCGATCGGGTAAAATTATGCGGCGGTTGCTGCGGAATCTAGCTGCGGGTCAAGAGATATCTGGTGATACTTCGACCTTAGAAGATAGAAGCGTATTGGATAAATTACGGGAAGGTGCGTAAATAAAACAAGATATTGCAGGGGTGCAACAATATTGTTCCCTGATCATGGTGCGTTACGCGCTAACGCACCCTCAATTTATCATAAAGATGAGAACACTATTGAGACATTCAAAGCGATGAAACTGAAGAGCAAACCCAAATCAGCATTTATTCAACCTTTTAGCTGCATGATGCTGAGTATTATCACTGCAATTGGTCTATCACCATCAGTATTAGCGGTTCCTGCAAAAGTTTCTGTGGATTCACCAGAACAGTATGCACAGAGACAACCACAAAAACTAGCACAGCTTTCAGACACAGAGTCAGGATCATCAGAGCGATCGCAGCTTTTGCAACAAGCAAATGATTTATTTAATCAGGGAGAGTTAACAGGTGCAGAGGAAAATTTACGCAAATTAATTAAACAATTCCCAAAAGATGCCTTTGGACACTTTCAACTAGGAAACGTGCTTTTTCGGCAAAAGAAATCAGAAGAAGCAATTAGCGCCTACCGGGAAGCCATTCGCCTGCAATCAAAATATGCTCTAGCTCATAATGCGATCGGTATGGTTTACGCAAGTCAAAGTCGCTGGGATGAAGCCATTAGTGAATATAAAAAAGCTCTAGAAATTAATCCTAATTATGGCGAAGCACTGACTAATTTTGCACTAGCAATGTGGCAAACAAATAAACGAGATGAAGCGCTATCTTCTTTAGAAAAAGCTTTAGATATCTTTAAAAAACAGAATAGAAATGAAAAAGTTAACCAAGTGGAACGAATCTTGCGAGAGATCAAAACTGCTGATGATCCTAGTGTTTCATGAGAATCACATTATTTAGTGGATAAAACTTAACAATATTTGCTTTTAGGATGCTTTCTAAAAACTGCGATCGGGTACGATGATTATGCGGCAGTTGTCGCATAATCTTGGCTCATGGATAAAAAACAGCTTTGAAACTGATGACGACAAACCAGGAGAACAATGTATGCAAGTACGACAAGAAATTTTTGATGCCTATTGGCGATTTGCTACTATGCGCCAGGAAGTATTTTTCAACAAAATTAACAACGTACCACGACCTTGGACGAGTGATCCAATTATTAATACTTATAAATTTTGTAATGCATATCGAGCAAGCGATCGCGTTTCACAATATCTGATCAAAAACGTAATTTATGATGAGAATAGGAGCAAGAATGAAGAGGAAGTAATTTTAAGGATTTTATTATTTAAAATTTTTAATAAAATAGAAACATGGGAATACTTAGAAAACAAAATAGGAGACTACATTACACTATCTAATTTTGAATCAAATACATATTCAAATATATTAGAAGAAGCTATGAATCTTGGATATGTCATTTACACCAGTGCGTATATGTCTTGTGCCAGTAAAGAGTTTGGTTATGATAAAAAACACCAAAATCATTTGGCATTAATTGATAAAATGGTTGTTCAAGATAGGGTAGTTAATAGCATAGTAAAAGCCAAAAATTTTGAAGACGTTTTTCAGATAATTCAAGAATATCCATTGTTAGGTAAGTTTATGGCTTACCAATTAGCGACAGATATCAACTATAGCGAAATTATCAACTTTGACGAAAACAGTTTTACTATAGCAGGTCCAGGGGCCGAACGTGGTATCAGCAAGTGTTTCCTTAATACAGATGGTAAAACATATACTGATATCATTCATTGGATGACTGAAAACCAAGAGAAAGAGTTTCAGCGTTTAGGATTAAATTTTCAATCACTCTGGGGTCATCCTCTACAGGCTATAGACTGTCAAAATCTTTTTTGTGAAACTGATAAATACTGCCGAGCAGCATTTCCAGATTTGAAAAGTAATCGCAAAAAGATCAAGTCTAAATTTACATTAACGCCTCAACCAATTGATTATTTTTATCCACCCAAATGGGGTATTAACGATAAAGTTAAACAAACTTTAGCACAGAGATTGCCACAATTAGATATTCCTAATTTGCAAGAAATCAATGCTCGTAATTATCAGCAATTGTCTTTGGAATTAGATTCTCAGGTAAAAACAACATCTGAAGTTGCGAATAATGTATCAAAACAATATAAAAAATCTGAACAAGAGACTCAGAGAAAAAAATCAAAAATTTTACAAAATCCAGAAATGGAAAAACATGAACAGTTGTGTCTTTTTTAAGATAAGCGGCTCTTTATAAATCCACAGTAATTCAGAGTAAAATACATGGACATAAAAGGATATGCTAAGTTTGACAGCACTAGAAAGTATCGCTACTTACTGCGGCGTAAATGGGATATAAGTTTACCCCAAGTTACTTTTGTGATGCTTAACCCAAGTACCGCCGATGATAAGAAAAATGATCACACCCTCATTAGATGTATTAACTTTGCTAAGTCTTGGAAATATGGTTCTCTTGAAGTAGTTAATCTATTTGCTTATTGTGCTACAAACCCCCGTGAACTTTGCCAAGTAGATGACCCTGTGGGGCCAAAAAACAACTGCTATATTCAAGTAGCAACAAAACGCGCTGACTTAATTATTTTGGCATGGGGTGCGGGGAAATATCCTAGAATTCAGAACCGTGAAAAAGAAGTGTTAAGTCTAATTTCTGATAAACAACCTCTTTACTGCCTAGTTCTAACAAAGTATGGATACCCACACCATCCGTTAGGTCTTTCAGTTAGTACACAACCAATTATTTTTCTTAGGAATTCTCTATAAATATAGTTTGATTTTCTAATGGCGATACTTTTTATTCATCGTCAGATTTATATTTCATCCTTCAGGGAATCACTATAATCAACAATTTTAAAATTGGATATGTCTATTATGAATTTTTCTGAGTATCAAACACAAGCACTGAAGACAGACCAAATTCCTGCTGTCGAAGGTACTGAACTAATCATACCGCTACTAGGCTTAGTTGGTGAAGTTGGCTCATTGATGACTGAGTATAAAAAACATTTACGAGACGGTGATGCACACAAACTATTTAAAGAAGGCATCGCAGAAGAATTAGGAGATATGCTTTGGTATATTTCCAACTTGGCAAGCAAGTTTAACCTTAATTTGGAAGAAATTGCGGAAGATAATCTGAGAAAGTGCCGTGACCGTTGGGGATGGAGAGATTCAGCACAGATAGATGATAAAGCTACAATCCACATATTCGACAATGACTTTCCCGAAAATGAAAGTTTACCACGACAGTTTGAAGTAGAAATTACGGAGGTAAGTAAAGATAACTCAATCAAAATGAAGGCATTTATCAACAAACAACAAATTGGAAATGACCTCACCGATAATTCCTATACAAGCGATGGCTACCGCTTTCATGATGTTTTCCATTTTTCCTACGCCGCAGTTTTAGGTTGGTCGGTGGTCACTCGTAGTATTCTTAAATGTAAGCGCAAAAGTAATTCTAGTATTGACGAAGTTGAAGACGGCGGCCGTGCAGTAGCTATTGAGGAAGGTATATCAGCACTCGTATTTAGCTATGTCAAGGATTACGGTTTCTTAGAAGGTGTTTCAACATTAGATTATCAACTATTGAAGCTTGCAGGGGGACAAAATGGTCTAGAATGCTTATATTACAAAGAGTGTAGCAATTTGTGGTAAAACAAAAAGAGCATTCATTCGCAACAAGCTCTATTTAATGATAATATTACCTGAATTCTACGAAACAAACCTCAAGCGAGAATTGGGACGTGCAGAATATTTATTACTAAAAATCCTGATAAATTTATTACAATCTATTAAAACTGTTAGCATTGAAACACTCGCTACTGCTTTACCTATCCCCATACTTTTTGAAAGTAGAAGAAAAAGGATTCAAAGATTTTTGTCTTTAAATTACATAAATATTGAAGAAATTTGGTTGCCCAT
>NZ_WBKM01000349.1 GCF_015714725.1 Nostoc sp. WHI | reverse complement strand
ACCCTCTACCCCCTACCCCCTGCCTCCTTCAATACATTCCTCATCAGCCATGACACCCCCTGAGCCAAAAACTGATTTTGAAGACAATCTTCCCCAAACCTCATTTGAACCACCTCCTGGAAAAAGGCGATCGCTGTGGTTATTTTTAGCAGCACTATTATTGTTAGGAGGCGGAGCAACTATAGTTTGGCCTTTGCTCACTCCCCAAAATTCAGCACCTTCAACTGCTAACACTCAACCTCAAGGGGTAAGAGTCAAAATATCGACGGTACAAAGCGGCATAATTGAGGAAAGTTCAGATTTCATTGCTAGCCTAAAATCCCAGCGCTCACTCACACTCCAGCCAAAGATTCCGGGTCAAGTCACTCAGATATTTGTGAAATCGGGAGATCCAATCACAGAAGGAGCAGCAATTATCCAAGTAGACTCTAGAGCGCAACAAGCAACGGTAATAGGAAGCAATACTACCCCTCAGGCATTTTTAGTCCAACTGGAAAATGTCCGCGCTACACTCAAATCTCTGGAAGCAGAACGGCCATCCTACGTTTTTTATGTGAAAATGTACCAGCAGGACTACGAAAAGTATTCCGCTTTAGCTGAGGAAGGAGCCGTATCTCGACTGGCTAGGAATCAGTCTGCTAATAGACTTGCCACTGCTAAAACTAATCTTGATGCCATTGATTCCAGGATTCAAGCCCAACGAGCCACCATATTGCAGGCTGAAAAAACCTTGCAGCAAACTAATCTAAATACTCAAAACCAACAAGTTCAAATTCAGGACGGCAAAATTACCGCTCCCTTTGGTGGTACAGTTGGCGACATCCCCGTGAAAGTAGGTGACTTGGTTAATACTTCCACACAATTAGTTACTATCGCTCAAAATCAACCTTTAGAAGTTAACATCTTTGTACCACTACAGCGATCGCCACAGTTGCGTAAGGGAATGCCAGTGGATATTTTGAACGCCCAAGGTCAGAAGTTAGATAGAAGTAGGGTATTTTTTATTGCACCTAATAGCAGTAATAAAACACAAGGAATATTGATCAAAACCCTCTTTAACAATCCTAAAGGTCAGCTACGTGCAGATGAATTGGTAAGGGCGAGAGTGATCTGGAATCAGCGCCCCGGAGTCTTAATTCCGACAACAGCAGTAACTCGTGTAGCTGGAGAAACTTTTGTTTATGTAGTTGAAACAGAAAAATCTCCCCAAGGTATATCCCAACAAGTAGCTCGGCAAAAACCAGTCAAGCTAGGCCAGAGCAGAGGTAATCATTACCAAGTTATCGAAGGATTACAGCCAGAAGATCAGATTATTATCTCAGGACTGCTCAATCTTAGGGATGGTGTTGCGATCGTTCCAGAATCTTAGAAATAAAGACGCGATTTATCGCCGTCTTTACAATAATCAGTCCTTTGTAGAGACGGCGATTTATCGCGTCTCCTGCCTTAACCGAACCGTGTTGACAAGTCAGGGATATATTTTATATTTGTTAAAATTGTAAAAATTCCGAGTTCCGAGTTCCGATCTCAAAGTTCCGAGTTCCGATCTCGAAGTTCCGAGTTCCGATCTCAAAGTTCCGAGTTCCGATCTCAAAGTTCCGAGTTCCGATCTCGAAGTTCCGAGTTCCGAGCTTAAAGTTCCGAGTTCCGAAGCTAGTAGTTCCGAGTTCCGAAGCTCGTAATAAATAGAAATTTCAGTCTTATCCAAACTCATATTGACAGTGTTAAACCTAAGAGGATGTCTTAAAAGTATTTGGCTGTGATTTTAGGCACTTATTGATCCCCCCAACCCCTTAAAAAGGCTACGGTGTACAGACAAGTCTTCTAGAGTTGTCCCACAGGCTTTTGATTCCCCCAACCCCCTTAAAAAGAGCAGTAGCGAATTCTATTCACCCAATACTTTTCAAACATCCTCTAAGACCTAATCCCCAATCCCCAATCCCCATGTTTGTTGATTTCTTCATTAAGCGACCTGTATTTACAAGTGTTTGCGCCATTGTCATTTTGCTGGTAGGAGCTATCAGTATCCCTACACTACCCACAGATCAATATCCAGAGATTAGCCCAACTCAAATTAACGTTACTGCTAATTATGTCGGTGCTAATGCTGAAGTCGTAGAAAATACCGTTACGACTATCTTAGAGCGGCAAATTAACGGCGTTGAAGGCATGAAGTACATGACTTCAAATAGCAGTAACAATGGCAACAGTACGATTACCGTCACATTTGACGCATCGCGTAATAAAGATATTGCAGCAGTCGATGTGCAAAATCGGATTTCTATCGCCGAACCTCAGTTACCAGAAGTTGTGCAGCGAACTGGAGTCACCGTCACTAAACAATCTAATAACATCCTCTTAGCGATCGGGCTGTACTCAAATGATAAAGAATACGACAACATTTTTTTAAGCAACTACGCTGACCTTTACATAGTAGATGCCCTCAAAAGAATCAAAGGTGTGGGTGAGGTACAGATTTTTGGTGAACGCCGCTATGCGATGCGCTTGTGGCTCAACCCCAACAGCCTTGCCAGTCGTAACCTCACCGCCCAAGATGTGATCGATGCACTCAACGAGCAAAACTTACAGGTGGGTGCTGGGCAAATTGGGCAGCAGCCAACATTACCAAATCAGATGTATCAAATCGATTTGCAAGCTGTTGGCAGACTAAGTGGGATAGAGGAATTTGCTGACATGGTGATCAGCACATCTGAGAATGGTACGCTGGTAAAGCTTAGAGATGTAGGTCGAGCAGAGTTGGGAGCAGAAAATTATAGTACTTTTCTGCGATTTAAAGGCAATGAAGGTGTGGGTCTTGGGATATTTCCCAGTCCGGGGAGTAATGCTTTAGACGTTGCTAAGGCAGTGAAAGCTGAAATGATCCGACTGAGGAAAAGTTTTCCACCAGGATTGGAATATCAAGTGGCGTTTGATACAACACTTTTTATCGAAGCATCCCTAGCAGAAGTAGTTAAGACGTTGATAGAAGCGATCGCTTTAGTCGTCTTAGTAATTTATATCTTCTTGCAAGACTGGCGAACTACACTCATTCCGGTGATTGTCGTTCCCCTAACCTTGATTGGGACTTTTGCCTTTATCAAGGCTTTTGGATTTTCGATCAACACTCTGACCATGTTTGGTTTAACTTTGGCAACAGGATTGGTGGTTGATGACGCAATTATCGTCGTTGAAAATATCTCTCGCTTAATTGAAGATGAGGAGATGTCACCCGGACAAGCTGCCTCTGAGTCAATGCGGGAGCTGTTCGGGGCAGTAATTGCCACATCCCTAGTGTTAATGGCTGTATTTATACCCGTGGCATTCTTCCCAGGAGCTACAGGACAGATATACAAGCAATTTGCGCTAACGATCGCCTTTTCAATGGCAATTTCTACCTTTCTGGCCATTACCTTGACTCCTTCTCTCTCCGCCTTGCTGCTGCGTCCGGGGCAAAGACAACGCGGTTGGTTGGGTTGGATTTTTGGGCAGTTTAACAGGTTTCTTGAGTGGATGCGTCGGGAGTATGAAGGCGTACTCAAGGGTTTGACACGGATCAAAGCGATCGTCGTGGGAGTATTTATATTGTTATTGGGGGTGACGGGCTGGCTTTACATCAGCGTACCTACAGCCTTTATCCCTGATGACGACCAAGGTTATTTCATTACCATTATCCAAGGGCCAGAGGGAGTTTCACTCAACTACACCAGCAAAGTCATGGCTCAGGTGGAAAAAGAAATCCTGAAATTGCCGGAAGTCACAGGTACTTTTGCGATCGGAGGCTTTGGTTTTAGTGGTAACTCTGCCAATAGTGGAGCGATTTTTTCGACACTCCAGCCTTGGGACAAGCGTCACGAACCGGGACAGTCAGCACAAGCAATTATTGCCAAGTTGGGGGGAGTGCTAGGGGGAATTCCCGAAGCGAGAATTTTCGCAGTGAATCCGCCATCTATTCAAGGTTTGGGTAGTTTTGGCGGCTTCCAGTTTCAGCTACAAGACAGAACCGGTAACAGTGGTTTAAATAACCTACTGCAAGTTATGGGTCAGTTACTCCAAAGCGGGAATCAGACACCAGGATTGCAAGCTGTGTTTAGCACTTTTAGCGCAAATACACCGCAGATGTTGATTGAAGTAGATCGTAACAAAGCCAAATCCCTGCAAGTAGAAGTAGACGATATCTTTAATACCCTACAGTCTTACTTGGGTTCGCGGTATGTCAACGACTTTAATTTGCTACAGCGCACTTATCGGGTGTATGTCCAAGCGGACGCTCGGTTTCGCTCTAACCCGGCGGATATCGGTAAATTATACGTGCGCTCTGCTACCAATCAGATGATTTCCCTGAGCAATTTTGTGAAAATTACTCCTACTACTGGGGCGCAAACGATCAATCACTACAACTTGTTCCGCTCCATTGAAATCAACGGCTCCGCCGCTCCTGGTTATAGTTCCGGTGAAGCAACAACAGCAATGGAGAAATTAGCAGAGAAGGTTTTGCCAGCAAGTATGGGCTATGAATGGTCGGGGATCGTCGCCGAAGAGAAACAGTCTGGTGGTCTAGCGCCCTTAATTTTTGGATTGGGACTTGTCTTTGTGTTTTTGGTGCTGGCTGCTCAGTATGAGAACTATGTTGACCCAATAATTATTATGCTGTCAGTTCCTCTGGCTATTTTGGGGGCGTTGTCAGCGCAGATGTTGCGCGGTTTAGCTAACGATGTGTTTTGCCAAGTTGGTTTAGTAATGCTGATTGGTTTGGCAAGTAAAAATGCCATTCTGATTGTGGAATTTGCCAACCAACTGCAAGAGCGGGGTCTTTCAATTACCAAAGCGGCGGTGCAAGCATCACAAGAACGCTTGCGACCGATCATGATGACTTCCTTCGCTTTTATCTTGGGTGTTTGGCCATTGGTAAATCCCGAAGGAGCAGGAGCAGCTAGTAGAAAATCTCTTGGGACTGCGATCGCTGGTGGTACTATTGTCTCTACTTTCTTGACTCTGTTTTTTGTCCCAATTTTATATATCGTCATTGGCAACATTCGCCATCGCTTGAGTCCACGTCGTCGTCAGCTTCAAGAGGTAGATGTTAGTCAAGATGGCAAAGTTCCTTTTACTAGCCATCACTAAGGGAGCAGGGGAGCAGGGGGGCAGGGGGAGAATACATTACTAGTGACCCTTGACCTCCTTCGCCTCATCGATCGCCAGAACCTATCGTAAAATTGAAGATGATACATCAAGACTTTTAGGCACTGTGAACTTTTTTATTGGTTGTGCTGTTTGGGCGTATAAAGGTTGGGTGGGCGAACTCTATCCCCAAGGCACTCGCACCACCGATTTTCTCCACCTCTACAGTCGCCGCTTCACCACTGTAGAAGGTAACACTACCTTCTATGCCGTACCTAACCAAGAAACTGTAACCCGTTGGGCTGCTGAAACACCTACAGGGTTTGAATTTTGCCTAAAATTACCGCGAGATATTACCCATCAAGGGTTACTACAACCATATACATTTACTGCTTTAAAATTTCTGGAAGGGATGCGCCCTTTAGGTAAGCATCTTGGCCCGATATTTGCCCAGCTACCACCTAGTTATGCACCTGCATTGCTTGACGATTTAACGAGCTTTTTGTCAGCTTGGCCGCGTACAGATGCACCTCTAGCGCTAGAAGTTCGGCATCCCGACTGGTTTAAGGAACCCCATGCGAGTAATTTGACGGCGCTTTTAGAAAAGCTAGGCGTGGGACGAGTATTGTTGGACTCACGCCCCATCTACACCGGAGATGATGATCCTCAATTACAATCAGAACGGCGTAAACCTAAATTACCGTTGCAATTGAGTGTAACAGCACCTTTTACTCTGATTCGGTTTATTTCTCATCCTACTTTATCAGTGAATCAACCGTTTATGGAAGAGTGGGCGAAGCAGATTCAGCAATGGTTACAGATGGGAGTGCGAATTTATTTCTTTGTTCATTGTCCAATAGAAGAGCGATGTCTGACGACAAGCCGCTTCGCGTCTACGCCCAGCAGTGCGCGTCACTTCCAACAGCTATTGGAACAAAGTGGTACATCAGTTGCACCCCTACCTTGGAATCAACTTGAGCATCCCCCAAATCAACTCAGTTTATGGTAAATACAAAATGCACAAGTTTCCAAGTCATGGGATGGTATAATAACAACTATTTTTGCTGTTACTATTTGTTTGCCAGAATTTTCTGGTAGGCTTGAATAGTTTGTTGTGCGATCGCATCCCAGCTAAAATTTTGTAATGCATATTTTTGGGCATTTAATCCCCGTCGTCGGCATTCTGCGGGATTTTGCAAAGCTTCTTGCAGTAATTCAATCAGTGATTGTACATTTGTTGCGCCCACCCAACCGGACTCACTATCAAGTACCTGCTGATAAATATGCACTTGGTCAGAAATTAGCACCGGTGTTCCTGCTACCATCGCTTCAGCTACAGCAATCCCAAAATTTTCGTAGTACGAAGGTAAAACAAATAAATCCGCAGATTGTAGTAAACTAACTTTTAGTTCACCAGTCACAAAACCAGTAATTGTAGTGTGCGATCGCAGTGGTGAATTTTGAATCTGAAATTTTATCTTTTGTTCGTAATTTGGATCTTGGGGATTTGTTCCAGCCAAGACAAAATGAAACTCATAACCAATTTCTAACAGCTTCTCTAGTGCCGGAATCAACAAATTTAACCCCTTTTTCGGATCAATTCGTGACATAAACAGCACCAAAGGGATCTCAGCAGGAATATTGAATCGCTGAGACACGATATTTTCCTTCTCTTCTTTTTTAACACCCAAGGGAATTACTAAATCTGGCGTATCTACGCCAAATCGCTCTGATATTTTGGCTTCTTGAGCGCTAGTAAAATGAATTGCTGCCGCACCAGCTAAATTTTGACGTTCTATAATTGCGACATAAAGCTGTTTTAATTGCTTCTTTTTGCGTAAATCAGCTGGATCGAGAGTACCTAAAGGACGCAAAATATAAGGTATTTTTTGCTGACGACACACAATAGCAGCAGCACTACTTATGGGAGAGAATAAAGCATGAATATGTGCTATGTCAAACTCTTGAGCATGACATTTTAGCCAGTTTAATAAATCTAGGGAAAATTTGTAGCGACGAAACGGGGCACAACGAAAGTAAATTATTTCATAGCCATCTTGTTTAATTGGACGATTTAAAGGAACATCCAGAGGTGCTTGACCATTGTCGCCATTACTATCAGTTGTGAGAATTGTAACTTCCACTCCCTCTTTTACCAACGCTGGAGCTAATCCTAGTACCATTTGACTAGGGCCGCCGTAAATTAGAGAAATTGAGGGGACAATTTGTAATATTTTCATTTTTTTGTCATTAGTCATTTGTTAATAGCTAATTAAATAGGTAGGCGTAATTAAACATAAGATAAAACCTCACCCTGCCTCCGGCTTCCCTCTCCTTACTAAGGAGAGGGATTGAGGGTGAGGTTTTATCTTTAATTTGACTCACTTACTCCTGACTATTAACCAATTCTTGATAAAAATCTAATTGCTGTTTAGCTAAAGCCTTATTCGTATATTTGATCATTGCTTTTCGATAACCCATTTCACCGAGAGTATGAGCAAAATCAGGTTTATCCATTAATTGAACTAAGCAATTAGCAAACGCTTCGGTATCACCTTCGGGAAAGACTAAACCAGCATCACCAATTACATGAGGAATTTCACCAGAATCGGAACCAATCACAGGTACTTGGCAAGCCATTGCTTCAATTAGTACATGACCAAATTGTTCTTTCCAGCCAACAGAAGTTAAGGTTTTAAACTTGTAAGTTGTTTCTGAAGGCAGTACCAAAGTACTCATTAAATTGATATAGTTTGCAACCTCGTCATGGGGGACACTTTCTACCAAAATTAACCGTTCTTTGATATTATTTTCTGCTGCTATTTGGATTAATTCAGTTTGCAATTCCCCCCGTCCCAGCAACAGTAATTTCCAAGGTTTATTTTTTAACGTTACCAAAGCTTTTAAAAGCGTTAGCAAACCCTTTTCTTGCACAAAACGCCCAACAAAACCTACCACAAAATCCCCTTTTTCAATCCCCAACTTAGTTGCTAATTCTAGTTGGGCTTTGGGAGTAAATAGACTTTCATCTACACCTAGTTGTGGCATGACTTTAACTGGCCCTTGATATCCCCGCGATCGCAAAACTTCTGCTCCATCCTGATTGCCAGAAATAATGCCATGACTGTGGTTGAGATTATATTTTTCTAATAAAGCAACTGGTAATTTCAGTTCATAAGGTAGATTCCACCAGGTAAAAAATACATTTTTCGCCTTGATCCCTAAGAGTTTATTCAAAGCAATCATCTGACTATAAGCCAGCCCTCTAGACCCTTGTTCTACCTGGATAATTTGCGGACGAAATTGTTTTAACAAAGATATTAAATCAGCACCAAAGGTAAGGAGTCCTTGATGATTTTGACTAAAATTAGAAACAGGAACGATTTTAAACGTGCCTTCATCACGGTATTCAGTTTCAATGATTTTGTTTTGCACACCACCTGGTTTCCAACGCTTTGGGACTACAACTGTCACTTCAATGTCTGGTTCTAGTCGAGATAAAGCGCGTAATTTTTCACAGTTCAGGTCTACGATATAAGTGTGACTAGCAACTAAAATTTTCATTGATATTTGTCATTTTTTTTTAATAACTAATGTCCAATACTTCTCTACGAGAGGCTGCGCCAACGGCTTCTCTCCGAGACGCTACGCGAACGCTCAGTACAAGTGCCCAATTACTAAACTTGTTGATCCAATTGAGTATAAACTTGACCATCGTTCCATATTGATTGGATGACAGTACCCAAGGCTTTGAAAAAACCCAAAGTGTAAAAAACAGCACGAGTTGCAATTTTGATCGGGGAACCGCTTTTGTGACAAGGTGGGCGTCCCAAAACGTGACAGTCAAATAAACGGGCGTAGAGACGTAAAGCTTGAATAACAGTGAGGTTTTTCAGCCCCAATAAGAAATGGTTGTGGTAGAAAGTGAGTTGATATTTGAGCGATCGCATACTAATATCATGACAACCCCCTGTTTCTTCGCCTAAATGCACCAAATGCGCCTCTGGATCATACCAAATCTTATATCCAGTCTGGCGCACCCGCAAACAAAAATCTGACTCTTCGCGCACTGCACTACCGCCAAACCTCTCATCAAACCTCAGTCCGTACTTAGTAAAAATTTCGCGGCGAAAAGACATATTACAACCCCTTGCTGTCAGTACTTGTTGGGGCTTGATTGTATGTACTAAATCAATATGATACCAAGCAATTCCTGGGTCCATAGCTTGGGGAGGCAGATATTCAATCTCTAAATCTCCTCCAGAATCACCCAATTTCATCCTGTCAAATACCCGTCCAGCGACAGCCCCCACCTCTGGGTTTTGTAAATAATTTTTTGCATGGGCTGCTAACAATCCTGGCGTTAGCTGAACATCATCATCAATAAACAATATTATTTCACCAGATGACCGTCGTACAGCATAATTCCGCGCTCCTGGCAAACTTGCCCAATCTAAGCGCAACCATTTAATTTTACCTGCCCCCGCCATCTCCTCTAAATAAGCTTGAATTTCTGGCTGGTGTTTTGGGGTTTGGTCTATCACCAAAACTTCAAAATTCGGATAGTCCTGTTTCAGAACATCCACAATGCTGTCTCGTAGTGGTTCCTCCCGACCATATGTCGGGATAACCACACTAATTAAAGGCCAATTATTCATGATTTTTATTAAGCAATTTTACTATTTTTATAATAGCCTTGTAATAATTAATTTTGAGGAATTTCCGTAAGCTGCCATTGCTTTAATTTACATCCAGTTAATAGCCGTATGATTGGCTAATATTACATTTTCGCATTTTTAGTTATTTATACTCATACTGCTGCATAAAGATTATCAAATAACTCATTTTGCTTTTCGGAGTTATGCACAATTTGCGCTTGAGCTAATGCTCCTGCACTTAAAAATTCATAATGTTCTCGTTTATCGGTTCTCTCTAGAAATTGGATAATTTGTTGTAATGCTTGCTCTGCCAAATAGTCATAGGTGCTATTCAAAATTTCCCAATATTCATCAGTTTTGGTTTTTTCTCCGTACAGCCAATTACTCCAGTGCCTAATTTCATCAATTGGTAACTCTAAAATATAGCCATTTTCGCCATGACGAACAAACTCTGGTAAGGCACATACATTTGTCGTAATTGCCGGAGTTGCAACTGAAAAGCCTTCGATGATACTATAGCCATAGGTATCATGTAATGTTGCCATTAATTGAAAATGACTTTGCGATAATAACTCAATAACTTTCTCATTAGGAATATTTTTATGAAAGATAACGTTGTTTAAATTAAGTAATTTTAAATCCTCTACATATTTGGTGCGATCGGGAAAATCAGTCGGGACTCCTGAACCATGTTCAAGTCCCGATATTATATGTATAGTAATAGGTAAACCTAATTTTTCAGCTTTCTTCGCTAGCCTTAAAGCAACAACTCCGCCTTTGCGGGCAATGTGATTTCCGATAAATACAATCTGGAGATTTTCTTTTTCTTGATAAAGTTTAGATTGATGAACTCTGACTGGAAAACTTGGATGGATTATATCCAATTTTTTGATGATCTTTTCTTCTATCTTCCACCCTTCTATCCGCTTAACTAATCTCAACTTTGCATAATCAGAGATAGCGATAATTTTTTGGCAATTTTCCAGTGCTAATCGATTATTTAATAATTCATAAATTACAGCTTCTTGCTTATTTTGAGGATTTCTATATAAAACCCGATGATCCTCAAAAGTGAGAAACCAAGGTTTATTTGTGTATAAAATTCTGTTGAAACAATGGATAGCTTGGTATTTTTCCCATACAGGTTGCCATGCAATAAAGCTGCCTAAAGGATACCAAATTTTTTCTATAGGATATCTGCCTGCGGGAAAAGCCTTGGGGTAGATGAGTGTATGCCGAGAATTTCGAGGTAGGTTTGGAATGCTGAGGTGTTTTTGACCTGCTATAATAACTTTTACCATTTTTGTTTCATTTAAATTGTTTTTAAACGTTTTTTCTGGTTTTTTTGCTGAGGGTTTGCATCTTCCAAATCTTGTTTTTCTAGTTCTGGCAATTTAAAAAGAACTCCCGCATAAAACCAATAATAGACAGCAACCGGATCAACATCCAGAGGGTAGTAATAGGTGTTGCAGCTAATAAACAATATAAACACCCACAAAGCTGCTCCGTAACTGCGGAAATTACGGTTCTTTATGGAGCGATAAGTTTTAAAGGCAATAATTGTTAAACTTGTTACCAAACCCAGAAAAGCGAGTACTCCAAGAATTCCAACTTCATAAAGTACTTTCGGGTAGTAGGTTTCCACAAGCTTAGTTTGACCCATTGCACGGGCAGAGTTAGTTGCTCTACCTAAACCACTTCCCAATGGCCCATCTACGTTTTTCCAATTTTCTTCAAATTGCTGGACGATAAAATCTTGAGGTGGTGAAGCGTTCCATCGGCCGGTAAAACTCTCGGTTCTCTCTTGCACGAGAGCAGGGTTAGTCACCATCGCAATTCCCACAATCAAGGCAAGTCCTACACCTATGGGGATAAATCGTTTCAGGTTGCCAATTTGTCCGGTGAGCAATAGCAAAATCCCGAAGCAGATTGGTACTAAAGCTAAGGCAATTCTCTGTCCAGAGATTACAGCATTGATAAAGACTGTCACTAAAGAACCTAAACCCACCAGCCGCCATATTGGGGAGGGGTCGGTGAAGCCAGTGGCAAAGGTAAAAAAGGTGCTAGCAATTAAGAACCATGCCCACTGCCAAGGAGCTACAAATGTCCCTGGTAGGCGAATAACTCCTTCATCGGGACTATATACTAGCGCCCCACCAAAATAACACCTGGCTTCGAGTGTTGCTCTAAATAAGGCATCTCCTTCAAGACCTCTAGTACCTTGACATACACCAGTTATTAGTAACAGGTATTGAATAAATCCCAGCACACAGCAAATCAGTATGAGGCCAATCTGGAGGCGCGATAAAAATAGAAAATCCCGCTTATTGCGAATTAGATAATAAGCACAACCAATCAGTGGAACATAGCCTAAAAATACTTTCAGTCCTAGAATTCCCATACCTAATGGTATTTCTTTGGGTGCTTTTTCCAATAGTCCCACACTAGGCGGGTTAAACTGCTGACCACCATTAATAAACAACAGTGTTAGCAGACTGCAACCTAAAACAATATAAAGTGGGATTTTAATGCCTTGAGGAATAATTATGGGTAGCCCCTGTTTACGGCAAGTCTGCCAAAGTCCAATTAGCGCTGGAATATAAAAAGCATCTTTAGCTAATTGGAGTATAGGACTATTGCCCAAGTAGTAAGTGATAGTACCCCCAATAGGTACGTAAATAATGAAGGCATACAGCGCTTGGCGGGGGTATTTATAGGAAAGGGACATAATGAGTATCCCTAAGACACCAGGAATTGCTGCTTTAATTCCACCTACAAAAAAAAGCAGAATGCCAACAAAGACACTGCCAAAGGTAGCGGTGGTGAGTAAGCTAATGAATTCTTTACGTCCTTGGGCTGCTTTGCGTTTTTGGGCTAACTGTTCTTTGAGGCTAAGGGTAGAAGTTTCTTTTCCAGCCTGTTTTTTTGATTTTTGATTTTTTGACTTGGATTTCAGCATAGTGGGGCTGTAGCCTATCAGCCTTAAAAAACATCTAGTAGGACTCCGATTTGATTTTTGAAAAGATACTGAGACTGAAAAGCCTGTTTTATCAGGGTTTCATTTGAAATATTTTCACAAATCAGACAGGAGTCCTATATAGCTTACATACAAATCAATTGGAATGGCTAGAGCGTGTACAAGCCAAATTCATCCTTGACTGATTGAGTTAAGGATTTTCGATCAAAAATATTGAAGTTTAACTTCATTGAACCGTAAAAAAGATTTTCTCCTGTTTCTACAATGTAAACTGCTCCAGGAAATGGTAATGGTTGAATAAGTTTATCTTTGTTTTCTAATACGCCTTTGACTTTACCGTGATCTATATAATATTTGTAGTATCCATAACCCCGATTATATTCTGCGTTTTCTGGTAAAAAATTTAAGTCATATCGGATAATATTGGATGTACCGCACATTGAATAGAAATTTTTTCTTTTGATATATATATTTACTACCTTCTTTATATTTATAACCTTTATTGATAAACCAGCCATTAGAGTTAGGATGTTGCTTAATAAATTTAGCTAAGTTTTTACTGATGCAATCATCTGCATCAACTGCCATAGTGTGAGTTGGAGAAAATTGACGAGCATAGATTAATCCCTTCAAGATTTTTCGCCCTTTATCTGTGTCTCCTCTAGCTATACGGTCTGTCTCATTGGGAGGAGGAAAGTCAACTGTAATGTACGTAATCCGGGGATGATCAAATTTTATTTTTGGTTGTTCATGGCAAACGACAATAGCATGAAAATCAGGAGAGATTTGATTGCAAATTGATTTAATGCATCTTTCAAATCCTTGTGTGACACGCTCCCAGGAATTGGAAACTTGGGGACTTTTAAGTGGGATAACAAAAACAAGCATTTTATTACCTTTTTTATTACCTTATAGAAAATAAGCAAAGAAACGAAAATAATTGTAACATATATAGACCTCTTTTCTAACAAAGAAAGAGGTTTACAATATACGTAAAAGTGCAAATGCAAATGCTACATCTTTCGCAGATGACCAAGGCTGATTAATTTGCAGAAGTGGTAACGACGAAAAAGTTGCATTTTTGAAAGGTGAGATAGTCGCATTGCTCCCGGTCAGCATTGGCAGCTTATGCCATAACCCTGATCATTAGTTTTATACCAGAGGCGCGAACTAAAATTCTGCCGATATCACTCATTGCAGCTTCAGCAAGAGCGATCGCTTCTTGCAAGTTCGGTAATAATTGTGGATAGGTCTGGAAGGTTTGCTCTACAGACTCTTAGTTTAAAGGTGTCGTGGAATTTTTGCTATCTTCTTAAACTGCGGGGGTCGAGGGCATCTCTCAGCCCGTCACCGAGTAAGTTGAATGCTAGTACTGTGAGGATAATTAGCACAGTCGGTGGCCAGATTAACCAAGGTTGCAGTACCAAAATTGAAGCATTGCTAGCCAGGGAAAGCATATTGCCCCAAGAGGGATCTGGTTGTTGAATACCCAAGCCGATGAGACTGAGTATCGCTTCTGCACTAATAAAACTGGGAACTGCAAGAGTAGCAGAAATAATTATATAACTAGCCGTTTGCGGCAAAACGTGGCGAAGGATGATATAAAGTGGGTTCCCTCCCATTGCGCGTGCCGCTTGCACAAATTCTCGCTCTTTAATTGATAGTACCTGTCCCCGAATTACTCGTGCTAAACCAGCCCAGCTAATGACCGAAGTAATCACCACAATCAACAAAAAGCGCTGGGTACTGCTTAAACCAGGCGGCAAGACTGCGCCCAAAGTCACCAAAAGATAAATACTGGGGAAAGTCATTAGCACTTCTGCCAAGCGCATGATGATGCTATCAGTCACACCGCCGAAATAGCCGGAAATTCCACCGATGATCAAACCGAGGGGATAAGTAATGATAATGCCAAAAATTCCGATGAACATACTGATGCGGCCGCCATGCAGCAGGCGACTAAATTGGTCGCGGCCTTGGTCATCAGTACCCAAGAGGTTGAATTTTGCCCCGCTTGTTGTGCCAAATAAATGCCAATTTAAGGGAATACCAGGAAAGATTGTCACTTCATCCCACTTGGGTGGTAGTGGCAAAGTCATCTGCAACAATCGGTATTCTGGGCCGGAGATAAATAGACGCAGGGGTGAAGGCTTTGTAAAGTCTACAATGACTTGGCGATCGCCTGTTTCTAAATTTGTGTCTCCCTGAGTTGTCGGATAAATATGGGGCCCGACAAATTGCCCTGACTGAGAAACCCAGTGTACCTGAGTTGGTGGCAGCAGTGAACCATTGGGTTGTGAGGCATAGGGATCATAAGGAGCTATGAAATCTGCTGCAATGACTGCTATATAGAAAACTAACAGCAAAATTGCCCCAAATCGTGCCAAAGGATTTTTATTCAGTCGTCGCCACCAATCCATAGTAGTTAGGAGTTATGAGTTAGGAGTTATGAGTTATTAAGGTTTTATCTTAATTCATAACTTATTCACGATTAATAATTTTTAACTCCCCACTCCCCACTCCTAACTCCCTACTCCCCACTCCTAACTTCTAACTCCCAACTCCCCACTCCCAACTCCCCACTCCTAACTCCCAACTCCCCACTCCTAACTCCCAACTCCCCACTCCTAACTCCTAACTCCCAACTCCCCACTCCTAACTCCTAACTCCTAACTCCTAACTCCTAACTCGCAACTCCTAACTTTTCTAAATACCGTTGCTGTTCTTGCTGTTGTTTTTCGTGTTCTACAACAAACACATTTGAGTAGAGATTAGCCAAAATTTGTTTTCCCTGTTGTGTCAATGACAGATAATGCAGTCCTTCTTGGATATAGGGAAAAACGCCATTCCAGTAAAATTTAGCGTAGTTATTACGTAAATCGGCAGGGGTTTTATAGCCCAAAACTTTATTTACACCAGTTTCTTCAAACTCGTAAAATAAAGAAGTAATTTTCTTCAAGTAACGTGGGTCGCTTAGTTGCCCAATCAAATCAGCAGCACGTACTAACCCTGCAAAGCACTTTGTCTCTTGCTGATCCTCTGCCGCAGGCACGGGAAATCTAGTCAATTCAATATTGCTCTTAATCGCTTCAGCATCTATTAACTTGTGACCCCCAAAACGCTCATCAATAAATAGCTTTGCTCTATCAACATGATAGGGTGTGAGACTGGCATCAGAAGCGCCAGAAGCTACAGCAATCATTTTGCCATTCTTACCTGTGGCATATAAGTCTGCTGCTTCTCGGTCTTGCCGGCAAACTCCCTTAACGTAGCCAATATCATGACACACTAAGGAAATGATACAATGCAACCAGTCTTCACTGGAAACACCGCCTTCTCTAATGTGTTTCCCACGTAAAATTTCTTGCCCCACTAGGGCTACTAGGACAGTGTGTTCAACATTGTGATAAAGGGCATCGCTGTTGGCAATGTTTTCCAAAGCCATGTTACCAGCCCAGGCAATAATGTCCTGATAATCATTTTTGAAACAGCCATAAGTGCGACGGTAGCCTTCTCGAATTTCATCAACGAAGGCATCAATTAAAATTTCAGTGGCATTGAACATATTTGATTAATTTGGTAAATACCAATTATTTATTGATTTTATTGATTGATTTCAAAATTCCATAATCAGGGCCACCCTTGCTGGAATTTAGGGCAATGGAGTTTGCTCCTTTGTAACTCAGGTATAGGTCTGGATGCTAGCTTTCCCTATGTGTAGATTGCATGGTAGACCATAACTTCTTTGCAACATAAAGGGTTCTGAGGGATTATGGGTTGCGTAGAAAAAATAATTGGCTAGTGTACAAAGATACATTAATGTTTTTGATTTTAATTAGCTAAGTCTACATTAGCTTCATCAGTATTTCATAGCTAACCACTGGTTGACAGTGATCTAAATACATATTGTGTGTGACTTAGAGTAGCCAGATGAGATAATTTTTCGCATCATCATTTACATAATTTTCTTAGTAATTACTCGTAGTATAATATAGTTTATGCAATATTTTATACTATAAATTATGAAGGACATTTACTGATAAATGCGTCATAGTTGATATAAAGTAAATAAATTTCAAGTTTTCTTAAGAAAATATTTAAAGTTGTATGGGTAGACGAAAAGTGGAGGTGAGACTGTGAGCGATGAAAGAGTTTCAGAAGTCGGGGTGGAAGAACCTGTAATATCTGAGGATGCTAGCTTTACGAGCCAGTTAGATGAAAAACAAACCAGAGCATGGTTGAAGCCATTATTCTTGGGTGCTGGTTTAGGAATTGCGATCGCCTTTGGTGGGATGGGTGTATTAAATCGTCTTCCATCTGGTCAACAAAGTGCGATCGCGGATAAAAAAGTTAACCCAGCGCTGACAGTCACCATCGCTACAGTAAGAACCGCCCGTGTTGTCCGTACCCTCAAAACTACTGGGACTGTCGCAGCGCGTGATTTAATTCCGGTGTTACCGCAGACAAACGGCTTACAAATCAAAAGCATCCCCGAAGATGTGAAAGAAGGAGCTTTTGTGAAAAAAGGTCAAGTTTTGGCGGTATTGGATGATTCCATACTGCAAAACCAAATTAGCCAAGCAAAAGCAGATGTGGAATCTAAGCAAGCAGATGTAGAATCCAAACAAGCGGATTTAGCATCAAAACAGGCGGATTTAGCATCAAATAAAGCGATAGTCCAGCAAAAACAAGCCGATTTAGCTCAAGCTAAGGCGAGGCTAGAGGAAGCAGTCAAAAATTATCAACGCTATCAACAACTTGCTGACTCTGGGACGATTAGTAAACAAGAACTTGATACTCGTTCCTACAATGTGAAAACTGCCATCCAAGTTGTGAATCTCGCCCAAGAAAATGTGCGTAGTGCCCAGGCGAATATTGGCAGCGCCCAGGCGAATATTGGTAACGCCCAAGCTATTATCAACAAAGCCAAAGCCGATGTCCGCAGCAGTTCTGCCAAGGTGCAACAACTGCAAACTCAGTTGGGACAAACTGTGGTGCGTGCGTCGGTTTCTGGAACGATCGCCGAGAAACTAGTTAGAGTAGGTGATGTTACTGGTGTACCGCCGCAAACCCAAGTCGGGACTGTGATTGGTGGCACACAAAAGCTATTTTCTATTATCCAAGATCAAAAACTAGAACTTCAAGCAAAGGTTCCCGAAACTCAACTAAATGAGGTGAAAATTGGCGCATCCGTGCAAATTACTTCTGGTGTCGATCAGCGTGTGCGATCGCAGGGACGAGTTAGGGACATCCAACCACAAGTGAACGATCAAAGGCGTGAAGCTACAGTAAAAATTGACTTGCCAACAACAAGTTTACTTAAACCAGGGATGTTTGCGAGTGCCGCCATTACTACTAACTCAGGGATGAGGATGGTAGTGCCGCAAAAAGCAGTCCAGTCTCAAGCAGACTCAAGTGTAATTGTATTCACCTTATCGGGTGTAGATACAGTCCGCACCCAGAGAGTAAAGTTAGGAGATCCTGCTAGTGGTGACAAAGTGGAAATTATGAGTGGGTTGCAGTTAGGCGATCGCGTCGTAGTTGATGGTGCAGGTTATCTCAAAGATGGCGATAAAGTTCGAGTGGCAAATTGAAGAAGGAGTCAGGAGTCAGAAGTCAGGAGTCAGAAGCGATGCCCTGAGCCTGCCGAAGGGTCAGAAGTCAGAATGCAAACAGTGGCAATACTGCTCGTTTAAGCCTAAAAAAGCACTCCAGGGTAGGTTGGGTTTCGTTCCTCAACCCAACCTACAAATCTACTGAGATATCTAATCTAAAATCTAAAATCTAAAATCTAAAATTTCCCGATGTCTTTCAATATCTCCGCTTGGTCGATTAAAAAACCTGTTCCTACAATAGTTTTATTTTTAATTTTGACAGTGGTGGGTTGGTTCTCCTTCATATCCTTGGGGATTGATATTAACCCAAATATTGATGTGCCAACAGTTTTGATAAATGTCACCCAACCGGGTGCAGGCCCGGCAGAACTAGAATCCCAAGTGACGAAAAAAATTGAAGATGCCGTCGCGGGGTTGGGCAATATCGATTATATGATTTCCACTGTCAGCGATGGAAATTCTAGAACGACAATCAGTTTTGTTTTGGGTACAGATAGCGATCGCGCCACCAATGATGTCCGCAATGCGATCGCTCAAATTCGCCAAGATTTACCCCAAGATATCAACGATCCAATTGTGGAACGCCTGGAATTTTCCGGTGGCTCGGTGATCACCTACGCGGTTAAATCAGATCAGCGTTCTGTAGAAGAATTAAGCAACCTCGTAGATCAAACCATTAGCCGCGCCTTATTGGGAGTCCGTGGTGTCGCCCAAATTCAGCGTGTGGGTGGAGTTGACCGAGAAATTCGGATCAATCTCAATCCCGATCGCTTACAATCTTTAGCGATCACCGCCACCCAGGTAAACGACCAAATCCGCGCTTTGAACATTAACTTACCTGGCGGGCGTGCCGAAGTTGGTGGTAGCGAACAAAGTATCCGTACTTTAGGAAGTGCCACCAGTGTAGATATTTTGAAAACCTACGAAATTCTCTTACCAGAGGGTGGTTCCGTACCCTTATCCAGCTTGGGAACCGTAGAAGATAAATTTGGCGACGTGCGCCAAACTGCCCGCCTGAATAATCAACCTGTGGTAGCTTTCCAGGTATTGCGTAGTACTGGCAGCGTTCTGGTGACAGTGGAAGAAGGAGTCAAAGCAGCAGTTAAACAACTCGAAAAAACACTTCCCGCAGATGTCAAGCTGGATTTAATTTTTACTAGAGCCGATATTGTCCGCCAATCTTACCAAAGCACCATTGAGGAATTGATTCAAGCTTCCGTGCTGGCGATCGTTGTTATTCTAGTGTTTTTGCGTGACTGGCGAGCAACATTAATTACTGCTGTTGCCTTACCTTTATCAATAATTCCCACCTTCGCAGTGCAGCAAGCCTTTGGTTACACCCTCAACAATATGACTTTGTTGGCATTAGCGCTGGCGGTGGGCAACTTGGTAGATGATGCCGTTGTGGAAATTGAAAATATGGAACGGCACATGGCTATGGGCAAGTCAGCTTGGAAAGCGGCTTTTGATTCTTCTGAGGAAGTAGGATTAGCGGTTGTAGCAAGTGCCGCGACGATTATTGCCGTGTTTATGCCCGTTGCCTTTATGGGTGGGATTCCGGGGCAATTTTTCCAACCATTTGGTGTTACAGTTGCCGTTTCCACAATTTTTTCAACTCTTGTAGCGCGGATGGTTACGCCCATGATGGGGGCGTATCTCTTGCAGGAGAAACAGGAGCAGGGAGGCAGGGGAGCAGGAAGGCAGGGGGGCAGGGGAGTAGTAAAATTCTTTAATTTTAAATTTACCCTTCCAGGTAGCGGGAACGGAAATAGAAAACTCAGCACTGAAAAGCGTCGGCGTTTTCAACCTTATAGATCACTTTTAGAATGGGCATTACGCCATAGATTGACAACGATCGCGATCGCCTTAGCTTTCTTTATTGCTAGTCTGATGCTAGTTCCCTTAATTCCCAAGGGTTTCGTTGATGATGGCGACTTCGGATTTTCCAATGTATCCGTAGAACTAGCTCCCGGTTCCACTTTAGAAGACGTTAACAAGGTAGTCACACAAGCAACTAACATCATTCGGCAAAACCCAGTAGTTGAAAGGGTACTAGCAACGGAACAGATCAATTCTGCAACCCTTGCCATTAATCTCAAACCTAAAGAGGAACGAAATATTTCCCAAAAACAGTTTGAGGAACAAGTGCGCCCTTCCTTTGAGCAAATACCAGGAGCTAGAATTAGTTTTCAAAGTCAGTCACCAGGTGGCAGTCGTAAAGGTTTATCAATTGTTCTCAGGAGTGAAAATCCTCAAGCATTGAATCAAACTGCTGATGCCCTAGAAAAGCAGATGCGAGCTATAACTGGATTGGTAGAAGTGTCTTCTAGTGCGAGTTTAGTTAAACCAGAGATTTTAGTAATTCCTAACCCACAACGGGCAGCAGATTTAGGAGTGACAGTGCAAGCGATCGCTCGGACTGCTTCCCTTGCCACCATTGGCGACAATGATGCTAACTTAGCAAAATTTAATTTAAGCGATCGGCAAATCCCCATTCGTGTCCAAATCGACCCGAAAGCACGGGCTGATATCAACACAATTACAAATCTCCAAGTCCCCAGTCAAAATGGTAGATTAGTTCCCCTTGTGGCAGTGGCAGATATCCGCTTTGGTAGCGGCCCTGCTACCATTGACCGTTACGATCGCGCCCGTCAAGTTGCCGTGGAAGCCAATTTACAAGGGATTTCTTTAGGCCAGGCAGTCGAGACAATCAACAAACTACCTGTGATGCAAAACTTACCGCCAGGAGTTGTACAGCAACCTTCAGGCAGTGCCAAAATTATGCAAGACATTTTCGGTCGTTTTGGAGTAGCACTGGGGCTGTCATTAATGTGTATCTATGCAATTCTGGTGCTGCTGTATAACAACTTCCTGCATCCATTATCGATCATGGCAGCCTTGCCCTTTTGTTTGGGTGGCGCACTGATAACGTTGATGATTGCCCAAAAACCCTTGGGACTTTATGCGTTGATTGGTGTCGTGTTGCTGTTGGGGATTGTTACCAAAAACTCGATTTTGTTAGTTGACTATACAATCATCAATATGCAAGAAGGCAAAACCCAACGTCAGGCACTCGTAGAATCGGGTGTGTCACGTCTGCGCCCGATTTTAATGACTTCTCTGGCAACGATCGCCGGGACTTTGCCCCTAGCATTAGGAATTGGCGCGGGTTCTGAAGTCCGCCAACCAATGGGAATTGCCATAATGGGCGGTTTCACAACTTCCACCCTGCTGACACTGGTGGTAGTACCAGTAATATTTAGCTACATTGACAACTTCCAAACTTGGATTATGGATACATTGCGCTATGGCTTTGGCAAGAAACCATCGCGCCAATAATTGTAGAGACGGCGATTTATTGCGTCTTCTTAACCTTTTGATTAGACTGCAACAGAAGTAAACCTGCTAAAACTGCATCTGATTCATAGGCTGTAAACTTTGCCAGAGATAGGGAAAGGATGAAAGGGGAAAAGTTAAAGGGAGATTTAATTCCTTTTCTTTTCCCCTTTCTGTTTTCTATAGGACTTACGCAAAACTACACGCTGTAGGGGCAATTCATGAATTGCCCCTAATACGGTTCAGTTAAGGGCTACTGGTACAAAACTTTGGGTTTTTGAGACGCGATAAATCGCCGTCTCTACAAATGTTTTGGTCTTATCTGAACTGTATTGGAATTGCCCCTACCTGAAAATCAAGGTTTCGACTATTGGTTGCGTAAGTCCTGTTCTAAACTCGTGGACGAGTCTTTAATACTCATGGACGAGTCTTTGATACTCGTGGACGAGTCTTTAATACTCGTGGACGAGTCTTTAATACTCGCGGGAGAGTCTTTAATACTCGCGGGAGAGTCTTTAATACTCGTGGACGAGTCTTTGATACTCGCGGGAGAGTCTTTGATACTCGTGGGAGAGCCTTTGATACTCGCGCGAGAGTCTTTGATACTCGTGCGAGAGTCTTTGATACTCGTGAGCGAGTGTTTAGGACTTATTGAATAGCCTAAGAAAACCTCACCCTGTTTCTGCTACGCAAAACCTGTTCCTCTTCTTAGTAAAGCTATGGTGTACACACAAGTCAGACAGGTTTTACTCCAATACACTTGGGATAAACCAGAAAGCCCTCATGTAGAGACGCGATTTATCGCGTCTAAAATACTGGAACGTTAGAGAGACGCGATAAATCGTCGTCTCTACAGAGAATGTTCTCGTCAATTATTCCTTGACAAAGTAGTATGATTTATTGCGTCTTCAAAAACTAGCCCTGGCGAATGGAATTCGCCCAATACTTTTCAAATATCCCTAAGTGCGATCGCATTCCTGGCTATGATCGAGTGAGTAACTCTGGGAGTTGATCTAAGAAATGCCTAACACGCTATACGATCAAGATTTGCAATTATGGATTGAGCAAACCATTCAACAGTTACAAAATCATGAATTTGAGGCGTTGGATATTGAGCATTTGATTGAGGAGCTAGTTGATTTGGGTAAGGCAGAGAAAAATGCGCTCAAAAGCAATCTGACAATTTTATTGGCGCATTTACTCAAGTTACGAGTTCAGAATGATGTACCTGATATGATGAAAGGAAGCTGGTATAGCTCAATACTTGAACATCGTCAGCGAGTTCTGAATAATTTGGCAGATACTCCTTCTCTAAAAAGTTTTCTGGTAGAGGCGCTGGAAAAAGCCTACCCAGATGCTCGGAAGCTAGGCATTAAGGAAGGTAAGCTTGCTAAGTTTGGGGTTCGGATACCCTATGAAAGTGAATATCCCACTGTTTGCCCTTTTTCGATTGAGCAGATTCTAGATGAGGATTTTTATGGGTTGTAGAGGATTGCGTAGGCGTAGCCCGCACTTCTCTACGAGAGGCTGCGCGTAGCAAGATCGTCTCCGACGGGAGAAGGATACGGCAAGCTCAGTGACCATCGTAGACATCGCAATCATATTGGTTTATGTGTAGATGAATGGACAGGTTGACCGAAAAGTTCTACAATCTGACTGATTGCGGTAAATTTACCTATTGCCCAATCCACATAAGCATAGTAAAGATTTTCTAGTGATTGCGTTTGATTGCGGAAGCACTAAATTAATATAGGGAAGTCTTTCATAAAGGGCAGCAAACAAATGGATGTAAAGCTGATTCTAGCTGGATTAACAGTTATATTTACGCTTTCGTGCTTATTTTTTGGTACGAAAAATGGATTCTATGATTCAGACAACTATCACGGCAATGGCTCCGCACATTGAAATAAGTCTGTAGATACTTGGGCGACTTCCCGTAGAGTGAGTTGGCTAAGATAGCTCAGAACTTGCAAAGGGAAAATAAACAACAGCCAAACTCCTTTAGCTCCTAGTTTGATGGCTTTTGGTTAGCCCACCTTTCCGAACCAGTGCAAGTTCGGTGCAAGCGTCCTCCCCAATCAAAAATCTGTATTCTCAGGGTGTAGGGGCGCACAACAAAACTTACCCCTAAGTCACAAAACCAAAATTTGTGTAACTTTTGGCTTTTGGGATATGTCCATGATGATCAGGTTTGAGGGGAGGAGAGCATGAGGGATAATCTGTCGGTATCCTCTCGCGTAGATGCTGCGGAAGCGGGTAGTGAATTAGAATGTTTGCCCTATAGTGTCCAGCATGACAACGAGGGCGTGTGTTTATTGGTGAAGATGGGGCCACACCGCATCCTGTTGGACTGTGGTATGGAGGATATTTCATCCCTGGCGAAGGGGCTTACTAAATCGGTACATGGAACTAGTTCGCCTTTACCGGCAGATTTAGTTTTGGTTAGTCACGCCCACCCAGATCACGCCAGAGGCTTACTGGCACTGCATAAAGCTTTCCCAAAGTTACCTGTTTATGGCAGTGAGGTGACCACCAAGTTACTGCCACTGAATTGGCTAGACCAAAACGCTGAGGAAATTTCCCAATTTTGTCATGCCTTGCCGTTGCGATCGCCTGTGGAAATCCAAGAGGGTCTAATAGCAGAATTATTTCCCGCCGGGCATTTACCAGGAGCAGTAGCAATTCTGCTTACTTACACTACCCAGCAGCGTACTTACAAGCTACTATATACAGGCGACTTTTTCCTATCAAACTCCCGGTTGGTAGAAGGTTTGCGTTTAGAGGAACTGCGGGGCTTAGACTTAGATGTGCTGATCATTGAAGGCAGTTATGGCACATCCCGTCATCCCCATCGCCGCAACCAAGAAAATCAACTAGCAGAGCGAATTAATCGGGCGATCGCTGACCATTGTTCTGTAATCTTTCCCACTCCGGCTTTAGGATTGGGTCAAGAACTATTAATGCTCTTACGCTCTCATCACCACTTCACCGGACGAGATTTAGATATTTGGGTAGATGCTGCTGTTGCCACTGGGTGCGATGCCTACCTAGAACTACTACCCCACCTCCCCCCATCCGTCCAGAACTTCGCCCGCCATCAACCTTTGTTTTGGGATGAACGGGTACGTCCCCGCGTGCGTCGTTTACAGCCAGAACATCGTGCCACTGTGGGCAAGTCGCCTTGTATCGTCCTTACCGACTCTACATCTGATTTGGGTGAATATTGCCAATTAGACACTGGCCCCTGGCTGATCCTCCTGCCAGAAAAAATTGATATAAAAGTTAACAAAGAATATTTAACACCCACAACTGTCGAAACCTATCTTCTAGCTCAACATAGTGATGGCCCTGGCACTACGCAGCTAATTCATAATTTGCGGCCCCAACACGTAATTTTTGTTCACGGTTCTCCTGCCTACTTGGCAGACCTAACTAGCTTAGAGGAGTTACAAAACCGTTACCATGTGCATTCGCCGGCGGCTGACACCTTAGTAGAACTGCCCATCGGCGATACATTTTTACAGCCGGCAGCACCAGAGACTAACTACGAAGGTGAACTTACAGAGTTAGGAACAGTAATCACTATCACCCTACCTGATGTGATTACTGCTGATCCGCGTTGGCGGCAGTTTGCCGATACTGGTTTAGTCGAAGCTCGTTGGCAAGGGGAAGAACTAGTATTACGGGGATTGTCTCAACGAGAATTGCTCAACCAAAACAGCGATCGCTATACATGGACAGATGTAGACTGTTGCGGTACTTGCCGACATCAAAGGGGGCAGAGGTGTTGGAACCCAGCTTCCCCGTTGTATAACTTTAAGGTAACTCTAGAAGGTTACTGTCCTGCCTTTGAAGGTTTGTCTAGCCCTGAGTCCTGAGTACTGAGTTAGGTATTTATTAATCAGCACTCAGTAGTGATTATTCAGGATTTGAGTCAGTGTAATGGTTGCGGATGCGTTCAGCTTCAGGACAGTCTTCAGTCATTAGAGGTTCCACGTTACCGCGTGGTACTGAAGCCAATTTTTGCGTTACAGCACCAATGCTCTCAAGGCGAACCATTTCTTCCCAAGAACAAACTTCGTCCTCTTCTTCTGTTTCATAGCGTAGGGTCACTAAATCTCCCTCGATATCGATGATGCGGGCGCGTTCAATCCAGCGTTGCTGGTCCCGCAAGAAAACACATACCTCGCGCCCATCGCAACACAATTGATAAATCTTGCGGTGTAGCATGTATTGTTTCTGCCTTTTTAAACAATGTAGTTAAACCTATCAAAATCTCGGTTCTACCCCTTTACATTACACCCTTAGGAGGTTAATTTCACGGTTCAGAACAAGTACGTCTCCTGACTAATCGCAAGACTTGCTTGTAGTTGTCAGAATCTAGCGTAATCTTGGGTTATCAACCTGTACCAATCAACTCAATCTCCCTCAGGCTCATTCTCGGAAATGTCTGCTTCATAGAAGTCAAACAATCCGAAATTTGTCCTAATAAGGTTAGTATTTGCTGGTGAGTCCTTCTTACTATTATATAAAGTAATAAAGAATACTCCCACACAAGCGTTGATTGCGGTTGTTTAAGTTGCCTACTTATAGTAATTGGCATTACTGGGAAGTCCGCGGACTCGGCTTTATTTTTACCCCTATTGTGTTTGATCTTAACTCATTCTCTTGCTGACCTTCATGGTTTTCAACAACAACCCCCAAAGAGTTTTGAGTTTTTAGGGTTTTTACGTGATCAGGACTAGGGTAGGACTTACGCAAAATAGATTCCCCAATCTGTTTAAAAAGGGGGCTTTTAAGGCTACGGTGTCACACAAGCCCTAAAAACCTAGCTTAATAAGGCTTTCCTCGTTCCCCGGCTCCGCCTGGGAATGCATTCATTGAGTCTCTGGCTCACATGTCTGACTGGAGGCAGTAGCCCCTAATCGGCCATTCCCATGCTCTGCATGGCAACGAGAGAGCAATGGGAAATCGAGCTTTTTTGGACTTATGTGTACACCGTAAAGTAGTTTACTTCCACTTGTATGTACACCGTAGCTTTTTAAGGGAGACTAGGCGAGATAAAACTTTCAGGTTTTCAGTGCGTAAATCTTGTAAGGAAAAAGTAAGGGAGTAGGGATTAGAAAGACTTACACCAAGTTCCCTTGTGCCCTTCTGCTCTCCTGCTTCTGTTGAAGTATCAGCACTATTTATCCGGTAGGGTAAATTCCATGAGCACATTCGACGCGGATGCTTCTCGTTTAATTTGACCTGAGCGAACTGCATTGTATAGAGATGCGATCGCTGGTAAGTCTTCTGACTGATAGCATTTAGTGGTGAGCACTTGATGGAGCAAACCCTCAGATTCAACACTAAGATATCCAGTTTGGAAAGCAGATTCAACGAGTGTACGAATCATGTTGATTAGGGCAGAGTGAGCAATTGTTACATCTAGTGTGAAACATTTTCTTCTGCTGCTAGTTGATATGGAACATTAAAAGCATGTGATTATAGTTACAACTAATTAGTGATTTCCGTCACAAGATGGCTAGATTTAAAAATTTTAGATACATATATCACTGATATACGGATATAAGTTGGTACAAAAATTTCCAGTAACAATATTAAAATATAAAAAAATCTTTAGACAAGCTTCAAAAATATAGTCAACCACACGCAATCAAGCAAAAAACTGGCGGAAATCTTCATCCTTTTGACTCAACTGCACCCAGTCTAGGTTTAAGGACTGGAATTTTTGCACCAAGCGATCGCACGCCGGGCGTTCGGTAGCATAATGTCCGGCGTCGATTAAAATTAGATTGCAATCGCGGCTTTCTTGAAACTGATGAAACTTACAGTCAGAAGTCAGATAAGCTTGAGCGCCAGTTTTGGATACAGATGAAATGTAACTAGCCCCCGAACCACCCAAAACAGCAACTCGTGAAATTGTTTGCTGTAAATCAGCAGTTGGGGAGGAAATCAATTTAGGGGGAGCAAGTCGGGTTTGAATAGTTGTAAGTAACTCCTGTAGTGTCAGAAATGGCTCTAGCAAACCAACACGACCATATCCTAATCCTCCTTGTGTGGGTACTATGGGAGTAACTTCTTTGAGTTCCAAAATCTGAGCCAAAACGTCAGCAGTACCATCCTGCACTTGATCAAAATTCGTGTGGGCGCTGTAAATACCAATATTGTGGGTAAAGGCTAACCGTACCATTTCTGCGATCGCTTCACCACTGCGTAAAGATTTGGGAGGAGTAAAAATTAAGGGATGATGGGCAAAAATCAGATTAGCATTAAGAGCGATCGCTTCGTGCATTACCGCTAAAGTTGGTGTTAAACACACCAGAATCCGTGCTTTTTTCTGCAAAACTCCTGGCTCAATCTGCCAGCCACAATTATCCCAGCTTTCACACCAAGCAGGATTTGCCCATGCTTCAAACCAAGTAATTAAATCAGCAATTTTCATAATTATTTTCTTCAGCAATTAAAAATTGCCAATCAGTGTTTCTGTGGTTGAATATTTAATTTTAATGCTAATTGCTGGCGCATTTCCTGGAAAGGTTTGTTCCATACAGGGCAGGCATTCCACTCCCACACTGCCACTGGTATAAGTTGTTCTTCAGCAAGATAAGTTAGCAGACGATATTCATCTTCTGGTTCACGGGAAAAGGTGAAGGGGTTACGATAACCTGTGTCACACAGTTTATAAGATGTAATATGATCCTGACTAATACGTTGTAAAAGTTCTTTACCTTTGACGAGCAAATAATCCAAAAAAACTAGACTAAAAGGCTCTATATGTGCGCGATTTTGTGGCTCTTTTTGTACCCATCTTGCCCACTCAAATCCATACATAAAATCGTGAGCATAACGGAAGCGCATTTCCGTTTTATTTCCGAACATCTCTATCAGAGAAACCATCTTTTCACTAAAAACTTTTAAAAAAGGAATAGCGCCCTGATCTGCTACTAAAGCCTGCCTAAGCATACTACTTACAAGAAAATCAAAATCCCAGAAGATATTTTCTGGGAAATTTTGCAACTGAGTATACACTATGGATTCGAGAGTTTCCTGAAGGGCTATGATGAGTTTAATTTCGGTGTTTTGTTGAGTAATCAAATTTCCCAATTCTGCAAAACTGGTAATTAATTTCTTTTGGGGATTAAGTGACAACAGATTAACAGACTGCCGGGCAAGAATTACATCAATAAATTGGAAAGCATGAGTTGGTGTCAGTTTTTGCTTCATAGTAATTGAAATAGCCCAGACAGCTTACACCAAATATTAGTTTAGATTTAATTAACTAGATGATTAAACAATGACAAATAAACTTAACTTTTTAATTTACAAATTTAAACAAATTATTCAGTGTCTATCTGATTAATTTCGGATCAATGATTTTCATAGGAAAGTTATCACGACGAAATCATCATCAACCATTTGTCAATAAGTAATAGTGCTTAAAGCTTTGCCAAAATCAAAAGACCTCTTGCATAAATAATTTTTTATCTCACGCAAAGGCGCAAATTTGCAAGAAGTCTAAAGTCGTAAACACAATTTCTCAGTCAGCAATGCCTACGCCTGGCTACGCCTAAGCATCATACTTAAAAGCATATTACCGCTCATTTAACAATATTATACACATAGGATACGCAATAGAAACAGGGTATTTAAACCCTACAAAACTATACTTTAAATAAATGAAAACTGAGAACTATCTATCCAGAAATATGGACAACCAATTCTCTTAAATGACTGTGCTGGCGGTGTTCCCAAATATAAATTCCTTGCCAAGTTCCCAGCACCAAATGACCTCGATTAATGGGGATATGCTCAGAAGTTTGGGTGAGTACGGTACGAATATGTGCCGGCATATCATCGGCGCCTTCTGCATTGTGAATGTATTTTCCCGATTCTGGCACGAGTTTTGCCATAAAGTTAGCTAAATCTACAAGGACATCAGGATCGGCATTTTCTTGGATTACTAAACTGGCTGAAGTGTGGCGCAAAAATAGAGTACAAAGACCAGTTTCAACTCCCGACTCTGCAACTGTGGCTTCAATTTTCGCAGTAATGTTGTAAAAAGATTTGGCAGTGGTGGAAATTTTTAGTAACTTTTGGTAGTGACTCATTTGAAACAGTAATTATTGATGAAAGTAAAAGCTAATAAGCAATTCAATCTGCTTGATTTGGTTGTTGTTCCGCCGTTGATTGATTACTAGACTGAGTATGTCTTCTCTTAAAGAGGCTTAACACCGCATTTACAGATTCTTTTAGGAAATCGGGGATAATAGGTGTGCTAGGCAGATTGTGAGATAAAGCTGTAATGTTAGCCCGATCTGGCTCTGGCAGTTGTAAACTATTTTTAGAAGATTTTGTATCGTCTTGGTTGGTATTCATAGTTTTTGTAATTCAGGAATGAAATAAACTGTTACTTGATGTAACAAGGCAACAAAGGCGATTCCGGCAGTCACAAAAGTAGCGTATCTCAATCTCAAGGATTGAGAAATATCCTCTACTTGCTTCTGGTTCTCATTATAAGTCTCTCTCAAGTTAACTAACATCTGTGACTGGTATTCGTGAGGTGAGAACTTCAAATATTTATTCTGAAAATCGTCAGTTTCTAGGTTGGGGCTGACAAAAAATTTGCGTGGTAATAAAGCCCGTATTAGTAGCATAAAATTGACGAGAACTAACAATATCTCTAACGCACTGAAAAGACTAAATATCGTAATCAGTCTAGAGATTGTTAAAAAACTTAATAATGCAGTGTTTGTGACAAATAGGATGTTCATCTGAGTGATTAAAATTTGCCGTTCTTCTTTTTGTCTTTCAATCACTCGACGCACATCTTGGGAGGCTAATTCCAACGTTTCTTTGTCTATTGTTGGACTTTCCATGATTAATTTATGTTGTTTTGAATAACTTTAATTTGACTGTAAATATTTAATAACGGCATGAGCGATCGCTTCATTACCATTTTTAGCAATTAGTTCATATTGCTTCGGTGGTTGAGGTAACTCACGCAGAAAATCCCAAGTCCCTTGAAAAAACTCAGATGGGGTGATGATTTGATGCTGGTTATAATTAGTTATGCCTTCTAGTATAAAAGTTGCTTCGGCAAAATCATCACGCGGGATCGTAACAATAGGCACTCCCAATAGTGTGGCTTCAGCAAAAGTGCCGTAACCAGGTTTAGAAACAACTCGCCCACAAATAGGCATAAAATCTACAGGGCGGTATTTGCGATCGCTAATTTTCATTAAATTAGGTAAATCAGGGGCAGATTGATCAAAAACGATAAATTGCCAATCTGGAAATTGCCGCAGGTTATCATAGGGAATTTGCTGTAAACCCAAGCCGCCAAAGGTCAATAAAATAGTTTTTTCAACTGGTGCAGTTATTCCCCAAAGAGAACGTAAATCATCAGCAGAGTAACGGGGGGAACCGCCTGTTAATCCGACATCTGTGATATTATTAAAAGCTTGCATCGGTTCATGGAATGGTAGACGAAACAAGCGATCGCACTTTGAATACCAATCACTAATCCAATCGGCAACTGCTATAAATTCACCTCCCCAATCTCGGTAGATCAAGTCCCAGCCAAAGTTACTCATCATCCAGCAGGGAACATTTGCAGCTTTGGCAAATCCAGAAGCTAGGAAAGGAATATCTGCCAAGATGAGATTAACGCGATTTTGGCGGATAAAATTGACTTCTGAAGCAATCAGCGAATTTTGATGCTTCTTAATATCGAGCAACTTTTCTAAAGTCGCTACTTTATCCATTGTCAGACTATCAGTTTGCACCACACCCAAATCAAATGCACGGGGACGATAGATAAAATCGCCTTCTAGATAACACTCTAGTAACCAGCGTGGGGCAGTAGTCGCTAGAATTAGCAGAACTTCTGGACATAACTTTTGAATTGTCGCAGCTACAGAAGCCGTGCGCGCTGCATGACCAAAGCCGTGATTAGTTATGGCTAAATATAAAATTGGGCGTTCCATTTTCAAGTTAGGAGTCATTCAATTTTGGATTTTGGATTTTAGATTTTAGATTGAAGAAAAATCTAAAATTGGCAGAGTTAGGAGTTAAAATCATCATTTCCACACTGATAAGTTATAACTCCTAATTTTTAACTAAGTTTTGCAAAAGCTTTGAATCGTCTCAACTAATTGGTCAATTTCCGATTCTAAAGTAAAGTAATGGACGGTGGCGCGTATACAGCTAGGATCGGCAATTGTGCGAGTTAATATTCTTTGTGAGTCTAAAAATTGCACCAATTTGAGATTAGCTTGGGGCTGATTATTTGTAAGTTGAAAAGAAACTATACCGCTTTCAGGTGGGGAAGTTCGCAAACATTTAACATCGGGTAACGCCGCTAACTGTCGCCAGAGGTAATGACTGTTATGGCAAATTTGCTCGTAACGTTCTTGTGACGTTCCCCATTGCTGATGGATGGCGATCGCTTCCCGTAACCCAACATACAATGGATAAGCTAATGTAGACACTTCGTATCGTCGCCCATCTGGAAGCCAATCCACAGGTTGAGATTGACTATCTACAACAATGCCATTCAAGCCAATAAATGTTGGTTTCAGGCTTTCTCGTGCTTCTGGTCGCACATACAAACCACCCGCACCCGCAGGGCCACATAACCATTTGTGACCAGTGAAAGCATAAAAATCTACTCCCAATTCAGTTAAGTTTAAAGGCAACAAACCAGCAGATTGGGCAGCATCTATCAATAGTAAAGAATGATTATTTCTGCATACTTCGGCAATTTTATCAAGAGGTAAAACTTGACCCGTATTCCAGAAAACATGACTCAATATCACAAGACGGGTATTAGGGCGCAAATGTTGGACAATAATTTTTACGGGATCGCCCTCATTTAAGGTTGCCTTTAAGGGACAGGTAGTAACTTCTACAGCGAATCTCCGCGCGATTTCCTGCGATGTAGCAATCACGCCTGGATGTTCGCAGTCTGAAAGCAATATATGGTCGCCAGCACGCCATTCAATGCCCCACATGGCGATATTACAGCCAACAGTGACATTTTGGGTGAGGGTAATTGTTTGACTTGGTGCGTGTAACTCCGAAGCGATCGCTTCTCTTGCGGCTTGAGTCTGGGGTGCTATCCAGCCATACGCCTCATTGCCAAAGGGGCCAATATGCTGAACATGAGCTTGAGTTTGGGCGATCGCATCCATTGCTTTTTGGGGCATCGGGCCTTGTCCGCCGTAGTTAAAATAAGTCTTATTTGCTAAAGCGGGAAATTGCTCTCGATGCCGATGCAGCTTGATTGGTGATGCAGAAATACTAGTCATAATTTACAAGGGATATCTGTTGTTTGCAAGCTATTAATTAATATCAGAGGTATTCGTACTTTGCGGTATGAACAACGCTAAAAATAGTGATGAGATTAATTTAAGCCCTCGCTGCCAAATTTCATCTCGTAAGTTGCAAAGTTTAGTGTTGGATGAAAACTGCACTCTTATATTATAATACGTAGCCGCTTGTTATTAGACATTACTTGACTTGTTAACACTTGACCAAGTTAAATCACACAAGGAGATGATTAGACAAAAAATTGAATATGCTACAACAAGAAGACATTCGCAATGCGATCGCTATTAGTTTGGGTGCGATCGCAGGTGCTTTAAGTCGCTACTATCTGACATTGTGGTTTGCCCAACGCTTCGGCAGCAGTTTTCCTTATGGTACTTTTTTTATTAATCTTAGCGGTTGTTTAGCAATGGGATTTTTCGCTACCCTGGCTGTAGAGAAGGTGGCAATTATTTCCCCAGAAATGCGGTTATTAATAACAACAGGATTTTTAGGAGCATATACAACTTTCTCTACCTACGGTTTAGATACTATCTCCTTATTACGTAATAGCACTTTGTTAACAACAACTCTCTACTGGGCTGGCAGCGCCATCTTCGGAATTATCAGTGTTCAGTTAGGGGTACTTCTTGCCAGATTATGGAGGTAGAGAAATGAGAGAGATACTGATTTAAGCAAGTTTTAAAGTTATTCGTAAGTTATTAAGTGATAAGAGGTTTGACAAATGAAGAATCATGGATTTGGCAAATTAGTTATCTTTCTAAATCAATTGGAACAAGAGAGAATTAGTTACACTCTAGCCCATCATCGGGATGAAACCATTATGGTGAATGTAGCTGTGGCTGGAGAGCGATGGGAAGTGGAATTTTTTGAGGATGGTTCGGTTGAGGTAGAACGATTTGTTAGTAGTGGAGAAATTAATGGGGAAGAGGTTTTTAGTGAATTATTTGCTATGTATTCAGAGCCAGAAAGTCATTCTGCCAAACTTACCCAAAACGCTAACTTGGCAAGCAGAAGATGAAGGCGATCGCACAACAGACTCGGTTAAAACCTGCTCAACTAAAATACTCATTAATTTTCCTCTACTACTGTTGATGATTTTGCTAACTGTTCCCTTACCCATTGACGCAGATGACGAATTAAGCTCGTTTCCCCCATCGTTAAACTTAACTCCAAAAACTTCATCAGCACAGCAGCATCAAACATAGGCAATACTAACGACACCTCACGGGGTTGATAGTCATCATTAACCAAACTGCAAATTGTCAAAATCTCACGATCAAAACGCCACACCTCTGGCACACCCAACGCCGCATAAATACCCATCCGATTCATCGAACTGGTGGTACTATCAACCTCAATCGCCAAATCTGGGGGTGGATCAATTGTCAAATTAATCGCATCCTTACCGCGCACAGCTAACTCATTTTGAATGTAATAACACTCATCTGGCTCTAAACCCTTTCGTAAATCTTCTCGTGTCCAAGTTGTAGAACCTAAACTGCAAATTTCAATTCCTAACTCTTCCGTAGTAGCTTCAACAAAACGACCCAATAATCGTTTATAACGTTCGTGTGGTGGTAGCGGCATCATAATCTCCAAAGTTCCATCATCATAAGTCAGTCGCGTTCCTGGTTGTGACTCCAAGTCTCGCACTAAATTCTGATAGGTATCCCAGTGAATGCCTTGAAGTATAGTTATGTTTGTAGGTAATGATTTTGCCAAAGGCGTGTCAGAAGCGATCGCAGAAGTCATAGTTTTCTCCTTTAGCTATAAATATTCAGTTCTTTGAGATATTCCACTCATTTTAACTCGCACCTCAGATAGATCAGTGCCATCTTTGAAGATTAAATGAGTGCGATCGCATTTTATCTACCCTGTAAAATCGAACCTTTAATTTAACTGCTCATCTCAAGGCTAATCATTATTTGTATATGTGATTGCTGGGTCACGAAGTTCGTATCCGACTATGGCAGAGTAGAGACGGCGTATAACGTCTTCAATTTTATAACTTTTATCGCGTAAATCTGGATAGAAAGCCCCTTCATGTAGAATCTTGCTGCGGATTGCATAAGCTTCGTCCAGAATTTTTAATGCCATTTTGTCCTCAGTTAAATGAGTTATAAAAAGACGTTTAATAGCGTGTGAGACAGATTCACGCGTTAGATTACTGATACTCCCTTCGAGCGATCGCTTTATATCATCAGGTAAATCCAGTGAATCTTGCACCTTATTTAAGGTATCTTTTACAATTTTTTTTAAATCTGGGTATTCAAATTTTTTCTGTTCAGCTAATGGCTCAAGTGCTGATACAAGACCAACAAATCTTGCACGTTCTGTCGCCTCTAAACGAGCTGCGGCAAAAAGCTCCATTGAGACGAGCAGCCGTTTATTATTAATTGGGATATTAGAAGTGAAAGTTTGCTCCACTACTTCAACAACTAGGTTTGCTCCACTAGTTGACATACCACGAAATTCTATCCCCATCAGCATCCCTTCGTGTAGAGTCCGATCATATACTACACATGGCAGTGGAGTGTGATATTCTAACCGCAGTGGACATTTTAATGAGACTGCTGCCCACAAAACTGACATTGCAAACTTTAAACCAGCCTCCTCTGCTTCGCTAGCAGTAGCAAAACCTTCTAAATAGGCTGTAAATTTCTGAAATTCAAACTTTTTATTTTGGCGAGGAATCAGACGAACAATCAGATCATTGCCCAAAATGAGACAACTTTCTCCATCAAAACCAAACTGATGGGTATCACCAAGAATAATATCAACCTTTGAGCCATAGGGTCTAAGTTTAGGTTTGTCTGCTATTTCGTATCTTGTTTTTGGTAAATGATTACTTGGCATTTACTAATCTTACTCCTCTAAGTATTGCTAGTTAGGTAACTTTAACTATAACCGTTAAGATACCAAAACTGATGCCCAACAAACCTACACCTTAAAGTTTTCCGTAATTTGCTGAACTGTTTAACTCGCCATTTCTCTCACCATTTCCCGAAATGCGATCGCACCTTATACTGCTTATTTTTATTTACTAAATCATTGCTTCCAATTCTTTCAAAGCTTGAAAACTTCCGACTTGCCAACTACGTTCCACAGCAGCCGGTATAATTTGAGTAATAGCTATATCTTCAAAATTAGGATTGGTATTAGATTTTATGTACTTCCCATCTTTCAGCAAATAAATAGAAAGGCTCCCGCGATCGTAAACCCATAGTTCTGAGACTCCAATCGCTTCATAAGCATCAAGAGTAGTTGTCGATGTGACATCAGTTTCAATCGCTAAATCTGGCGGCGGATCATCAGGTTGTAAACGGCGATGACCAATCATCCGTTGATAATTCTGAATATAAAAGCAAGCATCAGGTTCAACTCCTGCTACACCTTGCCGTTTAAAGGTGGTGGAACCAAAAGGTTGATATCTAATATCTTTAGCCTTCAGCAATATTTTGACAATATCAGAAATTAAATCTTTAGGTATTTCATGTTCTGGTAAGGGAGCCATAATTTCTAAAGTACCCAGGCTATAGGCAATTCGTGTAGTTCTTTTTTCTCCCAATTCTTTTAAAATAGATTCAAATTCTTCCCAGCTAACATCTGGAATGGTCACGGTGCTACCAGGTGCTAACTGCATCTGGCTAACAGCTTTGAAAACGGGGATGGCAGCAGTCATAACTAAAATATAAATAATTATCAGGTTGCGGTGGATAATACAGCCCACCGTAACCTTTAGATTAATAGATTGAGTTTAACAAAAGCGGCTAAAAGCGATCGCTTTACACCTGAAATTTCTCAGCAATCCGCTTCATCGCCTCTTCGACATTCTCCCGACTGTTAAACGCCGAAATGCGGAAGAAACCTTCACCCGCAGCACCAAAGCCAGAACCGGGTGTTCCCACAACGTTAACAGTTTGCAATAACTTATCAAAGAATTCCCAACTTGATAAACCATTAGGCGTTTTCACCCAGACATAAGGTGCATTCACGCCACCATACACCGCTAATCCGGCGGCTGTGAGTTTCTCGCGGATAATTTTGGCGTTTTCTAGATAGAAACTAACCAATCCCTTAATTTGTGCCTGTCCTTCTTCAGAGTAAACTGCTTCGGCTCCCCGTTGGACGATGTAGGACACGCCATTAAATTTGGTGGACTGGCGGCGATTCCACAGTTTCCATAGTTCCACATCGGAACCATCGGCAGCTTTTCCTGTGAGTGTTTTTGGTACAACAGTTAATGCACAGCGAGTTCCCGTAAAACCTGCATTTTTGGAGAAAGAACGAAATTCGATCGCAACTTCCCTTGCACCTTCAATTTCATAAATTGAGTGGGGAATCGACGGATCGGTAATGTAGGCTTCGTAGGCTGCATCAAAGAAAATAATCGAGTTATTCGCTTTGGCATAGTCCACCCATGTCTTGAGATATTCCTTCGTAGCAGTTGCGCCAGTGGGATTATTGGGGAAGCAAAGATAAATTAAATCAACTTTCTTTGAGGGAATCTCTGCGGTGAAATTGTTGTCAGCCGTAATTGGCAAATAGACTAAACCCTCAAATTCGCCTTTCTCGTTGGCATTCCCCGTATTTCCCACCATTACATTCGTATCTACATATACGGGATAAACGGGGTCAGTAACGGCAATTATATTGTCATGACCAAAAATCTCCAAAATGTTGCCACTGTCGCACTTGGAACCGTCGGAGATAAAGATTTCTGAGGCATCGATCGCAGCTCCCCGCCCTTGGAAATCTTGAGTAGCAATTTTTTCTCGTAACCAAGCATAACCTTGCTCTGGGCCGTAGCCTTTGAAGGTGTTGCGATCGCCCATTTCCTCTACAGCTTTAATCATCGCTGTGCGGCAAGCCTCCGGCAGAGGTTCGGTAACATCGCCAATGCCCAGTCGGATAATTTTAGCATCAGGATTCGCTTGTGCAAAGACATTCACCCGACGAGCAATTTCTGGAAACAGATAACCCGCTTTCAGCTTCAGGTAGTTGTCGTTAATAGTTGCCATTATGTAAATTATGAAAAACGCCCTAAAATAGCTTACTGCTAATTTATAAGGGCGGGGAGTAAGAATTTTAGATTTTAGATTTTGGATTTTAGATTGAAATTTAATCCAAAATCCAAAATTGAATTGCCCAATGCCCCATAATCAACTAGACATTTATCGGCTGTTTATTACTCGCTGATGTGTAATAACCTTTACCATCGCCAATTCCGAACGGCGTGAGTGATTCTTGACCTGTAATCAATCTTGCTCCACGATTACGGCTGAAATAGTTCCATGCCCACTGAATTGTCACTATTAATTTGTTGTCAAATTCAATTAAAAAGTAAACGTGAATCAACAGCCAAAACAGCCATGCAAAGAAACCTTTAAGCTTGATAAAGCCCAAATCTACCACGGCAGAATTATGCCCAATCATCGCTAAACTACCGCGATCAACATAAGAAAAGGGTGGTAAACTGTTACCTGCAAGCCGCTTTTGGACTAGTTTTGCTACATATTCTCCTTGTTGGGTTGCTACAGGTGCAACACCAGGTAGTGGTTTACTATTTTGATGAGAAAAATTTGCTAAGTCGCCAATTACAAAAATATTGGGATGTCCCTTAATACTCAAGTCAGATTCAACGATAATCCGTCCAGCGCGATCGCATTCGGCACCTGTGTGTTCTGCTAGCACTTTTCCCATTGCTGAAGCTTTCACACCTGCTGCCCATAATACGGTTTTTGAGGCAATTTCTTTCACTTCATCGCCTTGTTTGAGGGTAACAATATCGTTCTCAATATTCGTTACCAATGTTTTTGTTTGGACAATCACCCCCAACCGCGTCAGAGATACTTCTGCTTCTTGTGATAACTCTGATGCAAAGGGTGGCAGAATCCGATCCAAACCTTCTAATAACAAAATATTGGCTTCCGATGTGTCGATGTTGCGGAAATCTTCTTTGAGAGTTTGGTTTGCCAATTCTGCGATCGCGCCTGCCAATTCTACACCAGTAGGGCCACCACCAACAATTACAAAAGTTAACCAAGCACGGCGTTTTTCTGGATCAGTTTCTTTTTCTGCGGCTTCAAACGCCGTAAAGATTCGACGACGCATTCCTATGGCATCTTCTACGGTTTTCAAGCCTGGGGCGAATTCTTCCCAGCTGTCTTTACCAAAATAAGAATGCTTGGCGCCTGTAGCAACAATTAACGTATCGTAAGGTATTGCTTCGTCACCTACAAGCACTTTTTGTGCTTGTGGATCAATATTATTCACCTCTCCTAGCAGCACTTTTGTATTCTTGCTCTTACTCAGTATGGAACGCAAGGGTGAGGAAATATCAGCAGGAGATAGGGTACCTGTGGCAACTTGGTATAAGAGAGGTTGAAATAGATGAAAGTTGCGTTTATCGATTAGAGTAACGTTTACCGCCGCCTTCGCGAGTGTTTTTGCAGCATAAAGTCCACCAAAACCACCGCCAACAATAACTACTTGATGGGGTGGATTATTGTCAAGTGAATTTACCATAAGAAATATTTCCCTGGGTAAGGAGTGCTGTAACTATTCTTTACAAATTTTATATCAAAATTGTCGTCATTGGTTCTGTATAGCTTTTTACATCTGTAACCACGAGGGAACGGAGGGTTGGGGATAAGGGGGCAATGCCCAATGCCCAATGTTGATTTTTAGTTACTCAATTTGGGGTACAATCGAAAGTCTGCAAATTAATGACGATGCTTGCTGACAGGAGATGCTTCTATGGCCCGGATGTATTATGACGAAGATGCCAATTTAGACCTTTTGGCTGGAAAAACTATTGCCATCATCGGCTATGGTTCTCAAGGTCATGCCCATGCTCTCAATTTAAAAGATAGTGGTTTGAATGTGATTGTGGGACTATATCCGGGTAGTAAGTCAGTAGCAAAAGCTGAAGCATCTGGGTTAACTGTGAAAAATGTTGCAGATGCTGCCAATGCTGCTGACTTGATCATGATTTTGCTACCTGATGAAGTCCAAAAAACGATTTACAAAAACGAGATTGAACCAAATCTACAAGAAGGAAATGTGTTAGCTTTTGCCCACGGATTTAATATTCACTTTGGGCAAGTTGTACCACCTGCTAACGTAGATGTGGTGATGGTAGCACCAAAAGGGCCGGGGCATTTAGTGCGGCGGACTTTTGAACAGGGGGAAGGTGTACCAGCGCTATTTGCAGTTTATCAAGATGCTAGTGGTCAGGCACGCGATCGCGCGATGGCTTATGCTAAAGGTATCGGTGGTAGCCGCGCCGGGATTCTTGAAACGACTTTCCGCGAAGAAACCGAAACAGATTTATTTGGCGAACAAGCAGTATTATGTGGTGGTTTGAGTGCTTTAATCAAAGCCGGATTTGAAACTTTGGTAGAAGCTGGTTATCAACCAGAATTGGCTTATTTTGAATGTCTCCATGAAGTCAAGCTGATTGTTGACTTGGTGGTAGAAGGCGGTTTAGCTAAAATGCGCGACAGTATTTCTAATACTGCTGAATACGGCGATTATACCCGTGGCCCAAGGATTGTCACTGAACAAACTAAAGCTGAAATGCAGAAGATTCTCAGCGAAATTCAATCTGGACAATTTGCACGGGAATTTGTTCTGGAAAACCAAGCTGGTAAACCCGGATTTACCGCCTTGCGTCGCAAAGAAGCTGAACACAAAATTGAGGAAGTTGGTAAAGATTTACGCGCTATGTTTAGCTGGTTGAAAAAGGCTTAATTAGAATGAGGAGCCAAAGACTAAAGTCGCGGCTATATGGACTAATCAGCGCGCCCACAAATTTTACTGTGGGCACGCTTCGATAATGACCGATCGCACCATCAAACTCTTCAGTAAAACATCATCATTTAAAATAATACAGGCGATCGCACGTAAATATCTAAGCTTTCGTCAACAAAATCACGATTTTTATCACTAACATTGCGATTTTTGTTATAAAGCTTTGCTTGTTGGTTGTGTTTAGCAGAGAATACAGTTGCGATCGCACTATTATCAACCAAAGCGATTCCCAATGCAAAATGGTATCACCTGCGTGTGCCAATATCATCACATAAATGGCGATCGCTCTTGCTCACATTGGGGTTATTTTGCAAATAATCGCGCACCCAAGCACAACCCTTAACCATTAAATCATCCAAATTGAGATTCCACAACTTCACCGTCTTGTCAGAACTTGCAAAGGCAATGGTTTGGCCGTCGGGGCTAAATGCCACGCTATAAACCGGATAGCTATGGAACTCTTGCAGAGTTTGTAACTCCTGCCCCTGGCGATTCCACAACTTCACCGTGTTGTCAGAACTTGCAGAGGCAATGGTTTGGCCGTCGGGGCTAAATGCCACGCTATAAACCGAATTGCTATGACCTTTGAGCGTTTGTAACTCCTGCCCCTGGCGATTCCACAACTTCACCGTCTTGTCTAAACTTGCAGAGGCAATGGTTTGGCTGTCGGGGCTAAATGCCACGCTATAAACCGAATAGCTATGACCTTTGAGAGTTTGTAACTCCTGCCCCTGGCGATTCCACAACTTCACCGTGTTGTCAGAACTTGCAGAGGCAATGGTTTGGCC
>NZ_WBKM01000332.1 GCF_015714725.1 Nostoc sp. WHI | reverse complement strand
GGGGAGCAGGGAGCAGGGGGACAAGGGGGACAAGGGAGAATAACTAATGTCCCATGCCCAATGCCCAATGCCCAATGCCCCATTAATTGTTATGAATAAAACCGACTGTCCCTGTAAAGAGAAACAGTCGGTTGAAGATCGATGATGGTGAGCCTAATTTAAGCTTCCTTATCAAAAAAGCCTTGAATTTGTCTTAAAGCCGCAGCGCCAATATTAAACACTGCCCAGCTAGCAGCAATGGCGATTGGTGCTAAAACGATCGCTATACGGAAATCGATAGAATCCATATCTAGAACCCCTCTTTTAAGTAAAAATTAAAGTTTTGTCAACTGCTCTCATTTTTATTTTTAGCTGAAGTGGGCAATTTTTCCCACTCTATATGTAAAGAATGTTTAAATTATTGGGCATTGGGCATTGGGCATTGGGCATTGGGCATTGGGCATTGGACATTGGACATTGTCCCCCTGCTCCCTGCTTCCTGCCCCCTGCTCCCTAAGCCTTACTAAAACCAATATCAGTACCCTTACCTGCATGAACTAAAGCTAACTTTTGGTAACGTTTAGCGTGTTCAATCAGTTCTGCGGCTTCAACGTCTGTTACTTGGCGTAACACTTTGCCAGGAATACCGACAACCAGAGACAGAGGCGGTACATTTTTAGTTACTACTGCGCCAGCACCAATAATACTACCAGCGCCCACTCGTACCCCATCTAAAATCACTGCGCCAATACCAATCAAACTTCCACCCTCGATGTAGGCGGAATGTACTACAGCGCGATGCCCTACGGTAACATGATCTTCTAAAATTGTCGGAAAACCAGGATCACCATGTAGAATTGCCCCATCTTGAATATTTGTGCATTCCCCAATCTCAATGCGTTCAACATCTCCCCTAACCACTGCTCCATACCAAATGCTCACTCCTGCTGCTATATTTACCGAACCCATAACAACAGCATTGGCTGCGATGAAGGCAGCTTGAGAAAAATCGGGAGATGTCCAGTAAGAAGCGGTAGACACGATAGAATATAAATATGGTATCCAGTAACACTGGCAAAACTCCAACCTTTGAGGCTGGTTGCATAACCAGGATATCACAGCGTCAAGCCTCTACGCTGAGGAAAACACTAGTAAACAATGTTTCTGCGGTAACTCTGTGTATATGCAGCAGTGAGCAAGTAACCCAAAGTAGTGGAGCCGAAGTGTATAATTCAACCCACTAGTGGTGGTGAAGACAAAATTATGTTTGTACGCACTTCATGATGAATCTAGGTTTGCAGTACCCAATGTTTGGGCCTGAAATACAGTGTCCCCATTGTCGCCAGACTATTCCGGCGCTGACATTAACAGATACCTATTTGTGTTCGCGTCATGGCGCTTTTGAAGCTAATCCTAAAAATGGAGAGTTAATCCATTTGCAATCGGGGCGTCATTGGCGGAGGTGGAATAATGAATGGTATAGACAGCATACTCATCCCGATGGTATTCGGTTTGAAATTCACGAAGCATTGGACAAGCTGTATACCCAAGGCTATCGAGCAACAAGAGTGATCATTGCACGACGCTATCAGGAATTGATGGGTGGCTACTTAGAACGCAGTACACCTTGGCGTTCAGGAGTGCCAGAACATACGTCTGCCCGTTTGTACGGCTTACCCGTAGAGTTTAGCTCCGATACTTCAGAAGATCCCTGCTGGGAAGTAATCAATTTTGACTTGGAAAAAGAGCCTGGCGTTCCTGTGCGCTACCCTTATTTCAGGTTGTTTGAGTAATTGATCAGTAATTAGTGCTGAGTCCTGAGTCCTGAGTCCTGAAGGAGAAGAAGAGTAATTGCACTCAATTAAAAAGTTTTCAATATTTAGGATTTAGGTGCAAGGTCTTACTCGGCACTCAGTACTCAGCACTCAGCACTATTGTCTTATGCACCATGCTTCTATTCGGACAGCGAATATTCATAGAGCGATCGCTTTCTACGAATATTTAGGGTTTACAATTTCAGAACGTTTTACCACAGGCTACACCCTTGCTTGCTGGATGGAAGGATTGGGCGGCAGAATTGAACTGATCCAAATTCCCGAACCAAAACCAGCCCCAGATGCCTTTGCTGACGAACATTATGTGGGATATTATCATCTATCCTTTGATTTAACTGAGATTACACCAGATTTGCCTAGCTGGTTGACAAATTTACAAGAACGTGTAGCACTAGCTGCTGAGAGTCAACCCGAAGAATTACAACCGTTGAAGGTACTTTTGGAACCGACACAACAGCAAATAGGCGATCGCATTTACGAAGTGGCTTTTATTGCTGATACCGATGGCTTACCTCTGGAATTCATTCGAGTTTTAGCAAAACTCCCATAATTTAGCTTTTTTATTACCTTTGTTGCTAATATATTGTTTTTCTGTATTGTTGCCGAGGTGACAGATTTTTTTGCCAGATTAAAAATGGTTACTCTCCAGAATAAATATGTAACTTAATATTTGCTAAGTATATGTATGGATTTTCCAGATTTTATAATATCCCTCGCCGTTATTACTTTTAAGCTTATGGCTAGTAGCGGTTTTTTGTTGAATAATTAACCTGCTCATAGCCAATATGCAACTGCATCTAACAAAGAAAAATACCAATCAACCTTGCTAGCAAAAAGAATAATGTCCTCAACACTGACAGAAAATGTCCACAAGACAGTGCTGGAGAATGGTTTAACTGTCCTGACAAAGGAAGTGCATACTGCGCCAGTAGTAACGGTGCAGGTGTGGTACAAGGTTGGCTCACGCAACGAAGAACCGGGCGTGAATGGGATTGCCCACCAGTTGGAACACATGATGTTTAAAGGCACTCTAAATCGTCCGATTCAATTTGGACGTTTGTTTAGTGCTTTAGGTAGTGATTCTAATGCTTTCACCAGCTATGACCAAACTGCATATTATGGTACTGTGGAACGAAACAAGCTGAAAGCGCTCTTAGTGCTAGAAGCAGACAGAATGCAAAATTCCCAGATTGAGCCAGAACAATTGGCCAGTGAAAAGCGGGTAGTAATTTCTGAGTTGCAGGGTTACGAAAACAGCCCAGAATATCGCCTCAATCGCGCCGTCATGCAGGCGGTGTTTCCCAATCATGCTTATGGGTTGCCTGTAGGTGGCACTAAAGCTGATGTCGAGAAATTTGAGGTTGAGCAGGTACAAAGATATTACCGCAATTTTTACAGTCCCGATAATGCCGTCCTAATAATTGTCGGAGATTTTCAAACTGCAAACACCCTTGAAACAATTAAAGAAGTATTTGGCAAACTAGCGAAGAGAGTGAGGAGTGAGGAGTTAGGAGTGAGGAGTGAGGAGTTAGGAGTCAGGAGTAAAAATACTTTTACCTCATATTATTCCTCAATCAGCACTCAGCACTCAGCACGGGCTAAACGCCCCGTTACCGCTAACAGCACTCCCATAGTATTGCGAGAACCGGGAGCAGGGCGGCTGTTACAAGTTGTGTATCCGCTACCGGATGCGAATCAACCGGATGTGCCGGCGCTGGATGTAATGGATTACATCTTGACAGAGGGACGGAATTCTAGACTTTATCAGGAATTGGTGGAATCAGGTTTAGCTAGTGAAGTTACAGCATCCGTTACTAGTTTGCGAGAATCTGGCTGGTATGAGGTGTTAGTGACGGCTGGATCTAAACAAGATTTGAAAAAAATTGACTCAGTGTTGAGTAGTGCGATCGCCAATGTAGCAGAAAAAGGTGTGACATCAGAAGAAGTAGAACGAGCCAAAACCCAATTAATAGCAGATGTAATTTTGAGTAACCGTGATATCACTTCTCAAGCAATGCGATTGGGCAATGATGAAACAACTGCTGGTGATTATCACTATACAGATCGCTATTTGGCAGCTGTCAGTCTAGTGAAGCCGACGGATATTGTTGCTGTAATTAACAAATACTTGACAAAAGAAGCACGGACAGTAGGTTTTTTTGAACCTACCCAGAATCAGATAGCAGAAGTTGGTAACAAACCAGACACAGCCCAAACTACAGAGAATTTCTCTCCTAGTGCACCTGTGCTTTTTTCCGAGGTGGTGAAGTACTTACCACCTGTGGATTCGATAAAAGATGCGATCGCGCGAGTATTACCAGAGCAGTTTAAATTTACCAATGGACTGCGGATATTACTGTTACCTGATAATAGTACTCCCACTGTTACCCTGAGCGGACATATTGAAGCTGGGACAGAATTTGATCCAGATAATCAAGCTGGACTGGCTGCTTTTGTAGCCGAGAATTTGCTAAATGGCACTAACAGCAAGGATGTCTTAACTATTGCCAAAATCTTGGCAGAACGAGGAGCGAGTTTAGACTTTGAAGTATATCGAGAAGGTGTGCATATTGAAGGTGATAGTTTAGCTCTTGATTTGCCCATACTCCTAGAGATATTGGCAGATGTTGTTCAAAATAGTAACTTTCCAGTCAAAGATTTAGAACTGTATCGTCAACAAACTTTAACTGATCTGCAACATGAATTAGATGAGCCATCAGAAGTAGCCAGAAGAATATTTGTTCAGTCAATTTACCCGAAAAAACATCCCTTACACACCTTTCCCACAGAGGAGAGTTTACAGCAGATTCAGCGCCAGGATGTGATTGATTTCAAAGCTAAACATTATCGTCCAGATACAACAGTGTTAGCGCTGGTGGGAGATTTTGATCTAGACAAAGTGCGATCGCTGATTGAAAATAAGTTTGGTAGTTGGGAAGTTAGCGGCCAAGCACCCACATTAAAATATCCCACTGTGTTAATGCCGGACAAAATAGTGAGTGTCAACCCAGTGTTACCTGGTAAAACCCAGGCTGTAACTTATATGGGTTACATAGGCATTAACCGTTATGATCCTCGATTTCATGCAGCCTTAGTATTGAACCAGATTTTGGGAGGTGATACCTTATCTAGTAGACTAGGTGCAGAAGTGCGCGATCGCCAAGGTTTGAGTTATGGAATTTATAGCTACTTCCAAGCTCTTAAGAATGCAGGGACATTTTTAATTGAGATGCAAACTAGTCCAGAAGATAGCATGAAAGCGATCGCTAGCACCCGCCAAATTCTCCAGCAAATCCATCAACAAGGCGTCACCCCACTAGAAGTAGAAACAGCTAAACGCACCCTCATCAGCAACTACAATGTTTCCCTAGCAAACCCAGAAGAATTAACAGATAGAATTCTGATCAATGAGGTGTACGGACTGGATAAAGTAGAATTGCACTCCTTCACTGATAAAATCCAGAAAGTCACTCTTGACCAAGTTAATCAAGCAGCTCGTGAGTTGCTCCATCCAGATAAAATCGTGGTCGTTACTGCTGGGCCATCTGTGTTAGCAGAGAAAAGTATTATTTGCTAATTGGGGACAAATGACAAATGACAACAATTAATCTAGCTCATCAGGATTTACGCCTAACTGACGCAAACGTTCTGTTAATTGTTCTGCCTTTTGTCTTGCTTGAGCCGCTTCTTGTTTAGCCGTAGCCGCCTCTTGTTTAGCCGTAGACGCCTCTTGTTTAGCTGTAGCCGCCTCTTGTTTAGCCGTAGCCGCTTCTTCTGTGGGTAGTGGAATTAATTCTCCTGCTAAGGTAAACCACCTTAACCACAACTTAGGAATATCTTGAAATGACCCCTGCCATAATCCCAAACTTAAACCCAATTCTGGCATTGGTAAACGTTCTTCAGTCAAATTCATCGGTTCATAGTGACCACCGACTAACTGAAAAGCTTGGAGTTCATCAGTATAGCGACTAAAAACAATATAGTAGGGAATCCGCAAAATTCGTTCATAAACTTCCCATTTGCTAGGAGGTTTAGAGTCCGCGTTTTTTTTCATACCTAAATCTTCCGCTTCTGTACCTGGAGATAATAATTCCACTACCACAAAAGGATTTGCTGGTTCTTGCCAAGTTACATAACTTAAACGCAAGTCATCCCCTTTGTAGAGTTTTGATACTCCTACCACACCAAACCAATCTGGACGCTTATACCATAAAGGATGCTGGAGATCATAGTAGAGATTAAGGTCAGCAGCGCTGTAAACTAATTCTGGATTCCAGATAGTGGGTTGAAAAGTTAAGTATAAAAGTAAAGGCTGTAAAAAGTGAAAATCGTCTGGCAAACCTGGTTCCTCTGGGTTGTCACTTGGTAAATCATACATCGTTGGTAGGGTTTCCCAAGGAGGAAGGGGAGGATCAGATTGAGGGATAAAGGGAGGAGAGGAGGTCATAAGGAGTTTAAGAGGAAAGTATGCAGCCAAAAATAAGTTATGGCACTTTTGATTCAAATTCAACACATTAAGAGTAGGCGAATGTGTTATTCTATATACGTTAGCGGCTAAACTGGAAAAATCCCGGTTAGGGATTAAAATAACTTAAATATAGATATTATTTCTCAAGTAATCTAGAAAAAGCCTTGATAGTTGAGCGGCAGAGCCATAAGTGATTATTAATTTCCTATGAACATTTTCAGTAACTTACTTTCTCAAACAACTAAGCCTGCAACTGGGAGAAAACAGAGCCGAGGAATTGAAATTAAATCGCCGCGTGAAATTGAAATCATGCGGCAAGCATCCATAATTGTGGCAACTGTTCTAAAAGAAATTTCCGAGTTAGTAAAGCCAGGAATGACTACAGCTAATTTGGATGCTTATGCAGAAAAACGCATCCGCGAAATGGGTGCAACACCAAGTTTTAAAGGATATCACGGTTTTCCAGGTTCTATCTGTTCGAGTATTAATAATGAAGCAGTACATGGTATTCCTAGCCACAAGAAAGTGATTCGGGTGGGGGATTTATTAAAGGTAGATACAGGCGCTTATTACCAAGGCTTTCATGGTGATTCTTGCATTTCAATTGCTGTCGGTGAAGTAACTAGAGAAGCCGCTAAACTAATTTGCGTAGCAGAGGAAGCTTTATACAAGGGCATTGAACAAGTTAAGGCGGGTGCATACTTACTTGACTTAGCTGGAGCAATTGAAGACCATGTAAAAGTTAACGGTTTTAGTATAGTGGAAGAGTTTACTGGACACGGTGTTGGTCGTAACCTGCACGAAGAACCTTCAGTATTTAATTACCGTACCCGCGAGATGCCAAATGTTAAACTTCGTGCTGGGATGACGCTGGCAATTGAACCAATTTTAAATGCGGGTTCTAGACACACGCGGACGTTATCTGACCGTTGGACTGCGGTAACTGTGGATAATTCTTTGTCGGCTCAGTTTGAGCATACTGTGTTGGTGACAGAGACTGGTTATGAGATTTTGACTGACCGTTCTAAGGTGTAAAATTTGGTTCTTTATTTTTTAACGCAAAGGTTCGCGGAGGGAACCGCAAAGGAACGCAGAGAATAAGGACTTAGAGGGGAAGTTTAGTTTTGGATTATTTGACTGGTAGCTGCATAATTAGTTTTATAAATAGGAAGCGTTTCTTTAGCTTGTATAGAGACAGAAGTATTTTCTGGAATCGCTTCTAATAAATTGATTGCTTGTTCCCATTTGTCTTTTGCTTGCTGTTTCTCTAATACTGAATAAGGGGAATTTTGTATAAGTAAATTAGCTTCTATTGCTAATTTTTTGGCTAATTCTAAGTTTGCTAAGGCTTGCTTTTCAACTAAGACTCTTTGACTAATAGCGTTATAGTTAGTCCGATAGTAAGCCAATTTATTCTTTGCCTGCTTATAAACTGATGTTTTATTAGGAATACTATCTAACAAGTTTATTGCCTGATACCATTTAGTTTCTGCTTGTTGCCAGACTTTTAGAGAATGCGGTGGATTTTGAACCAGAGAAGCAGCCTCCATACCGAGTTTTTGAGCAGATTTAAAGTTGCCGATGGCTGCGCCAACGTCTGGGACGAACGCACTTCCTTTTGGAGTTAAACTTAGACTGAACTGCTGTAATTGTGGACTTTGCTCTTTAATTTTCCAACCTCCAAAACCTAAGATTAATAAACTGGAGGCTATAATCAAAGCCGAACGGATTATTTTTTGTGTCGAAAACTTTGATACTATTTCTACATGCTGGATGATGATTGGTTGTTTACTACTTTCCTGTTCAATGTTTTTCAAGGCTTGTTCTGCCTGTTCCCTTAAAATGTTACCCTGAATAATCAAAGTAGGAATTTGTTCTTGGAAAACATCACAATCATTGAGAATATCTGTTAATTCTTGAAATTTACCATCACTCGATATAATTAATTCGTGGTCATCATCTAACCACTCTAAAGCGAAGCCAGATTTACCATAAAAAGCAGACACTCCTAGTAATATAGTTAGTAAACTATGACTAGTTTTAATAGTAGTAAAAATATAATTTAATTTTTGCTGTAATTGTAATAGCTCATTTTGAACATTGCTTATTTTTTGAATTTGATGCTCTAAAATATTAGAACTTTCCGAGACTAAGTTAATCTTTAAGCTTTCACCAATTGCTTGAAAATTTGCGGATAGACTTAAATGATTAATATCAGAATTTAGTTGGTTGGCCAACTGAACATCACTGAGAATATCCGCAGCTATTGCCTGCAAAAAATAACCCCATTCAATCCAGTAATCAATTTTTGTTTGTAAATCAGTTAATGAAATTTTAGTTGCTGGGTGGCCAAATTTTTCTGCGATCGCTGGATCTATTAATCCAATATTAGGTATAAATAAACTAGCTACTGTATCTATTCGAGGAAGTGTTGCGATCGCAGAACTTTTGATGTTCTCAAATGTCAATTCCTGAGCAATTAATTTTTTAATATTCCGTAGTTGCTCCTGAGCGTTATTGATCAGGATAATTTGTTCCATGATTTCATTAGAATCACCAATACTCAGTTTGAGACTCTGAATCAGTTTTGGCAGTTCACTAACAAGTACTTCTAGGTTAGCCATAAATACCGCTTGGGGATTTGTCGAAAGTTTATGTAAAACAATTAAAATGGCTTGAGTAAGAACGTAATCACGTCTGTTACATCTGAGCATCCTAGTTGAGTCACAAATCTCAGGAGCTATAAAATGTATAATTCCCGGAAATCCTGCTAAAGTAACAATTTAAGTTTCAGAATCTCAGAGAAAGACAAAACTACCCATTCACTAACCTATGAATGAAGTTGATCTAGCATTTACCCCAGCACTAGAGTTGGCGCAATTAATCCGTCGCCGGGAAGTATCACCGCTAGAGTTGGTGGAAATATATTTAGAAAGGATTGGGCAGTTAAATCCCCAATTAGGAAGTTATTTTACGGTGATGGCAGAAGAAGCGATCGCAGATGCTAAAGCCAAAACAGAATTATTGACAACTACCTCAGAATTACCGCCATTTTTTGGTGTGCCAATTTCCATTAAAGACCTCAACGCTGTAGCAGGTGTTACCTGTACTTATGGAAATCCGGCATTATTGAACAATATTCCTAACTATGATGATGGCGTTGTGACGCGGATTAAGCAAGCTGGATTTACTATTCTCGGTAAAACAGCCACTTCCGAATTAGGTTCATTACCTTACACCGAACCTACGAGTTTTCCCCCAGCCAGGAATCCGTGGAATTTAGAATACACCTCTGGCGGTTCCAGTGGTGGCGCGGCGGCGGCGGTAGCAGCAGGATTATGTGCGATCGCTCAAGGTTCTGATGGCGGCGGTTCGATTCGGGGGCCTGCGGCTTGTTGTGGTTTGGTGGGAATCAAGCCATCAAGGGGCAGGGTGAGTAAAGCACCCGTAGGCGAACGCCTGGCTGGAATTGCCGCCAACGGCCCCATCGCCCGGACTGTCGCTGATGCTGCTGCCCTTTTGGATGCCATGTCTGGCTATATCACAGGCGATCCTTACTGGTTGCCAGATCCCGAACCATCATTTCTCGCCGCCACTCAAACAAAACTCGGTGCTTTGCGAATTGCTTTTGACACTAGCATTTTTCCTTTGGGAGAAGCTGACGCTAATTGTCAGCAAGGTGTCCTCCAAACAGTCGAATTATTAGAACAACTCGGTCATCAAGTTGAACAGAAATCCCCAGATTTTAGCGGTTTAATTGAACCATTTCAAATCGTTTGGCAAGCTGGGGTAGCGGCGTCAGGACTTCCTGTTGAAGCCTTGCAGCCAGTGAATCGCTGGCTATTTGCACGTACAGGTTCCGTTGCTGAGTATATGCAAGCAGTTTCCCAAATGCAGATAGCAGTACGGCAGATTGTGGCGTTTTTCGATACCGTGGATGTGCTGATATTGCCAGTTTATTTACATTCACCCATCCGCGTTGGGGAATGGGCTTCTCTCAGTCCAGAAGAGACATTCCAAAATATTATTCAATGGGTTGCGCCTTGTCCGCCTGCTAATGCAACTGGACAACCTGCGATCGCAATTCCTGTAGGCTTTGATAGTAATGGTTTACCCATTAGTGTACAGCTAATTGGCAAACCTGCGGCTGAAGCTACCTTGATCAGCCTAGCAGCACAATTAGAAGCGGCTAACCCTTGGATTGGGCATCGTCCAGCCTTGGCAACATAATGCCAAAATTCTCAAAATGAAAACTACATATTCACTCTAGTTATTTTTCGGAACTTTATTAAGGAACTTCATCTTGAGTAAAAGTTAAGCAGATAGAAACATTCCTGAAATAAACTGGAGTAAGATCCTATTACAGCCAGTGAACAGAGATTAATTCTATGCCTACTGCACTTTTAAAAAATGGTGAGACTATCCAAGTCCCCGTAGAAGATTTGGAGCAGTTCATTCAAGAGAATGAAGAAAACATAGTAGTTCAGCACGTCAAGCGCCGGGGAAAGCTTAGAAGTAAGTTGGCTGAGGTTGAGAATGTTACAGTTCAGCAATAGATATTGAATATGTAAGTCACTTACTTACACATATCTATTGCATTGTGATATAATAAATTTGTGGAGCAAGAAAAAAGCCTAGCAGTAAGTGACTTACCACCAGGCTTAAAGCATAGATACAGAAAGTATCTAGTTCTTCATCCAAAATAGTGCTATAAGCGCTAAGTTATTTAATAAAGCTAACATTAGCAGCGCAAAGCACCCTAGCAAAAGGGAAGTTACCATTGTTTTCCTCTTGTAAGAGATTAATAGCTCCTCTCTGGACAAGAGGAGCTATTACAATTATAGACTATATTTTGAGTTTTGCATCCATTTTTTTCGGCCTATTTAATTAAAATAAAAATCCTAATTAGGTTCAAAATTTTTATCAAGGAAGGCAGGAGGCAGAGGGCAGGAGGCAGGAGGAAAACTGCCCTTTGCCTCCTGCCGCGACTATAGGGTCTTGGGTTTAAGACCCCCACTGAACTTCGTTTCAGTGGCAAAGAGTTAGGAGGGGTCTGAATCCCCTTCTGACTTCTGCCTCCTGCCTCCTTCAATGCTTGTAGATTTAGTTCATCAATAGAATACTGATAGTTCATTAATACATTGCTTACAAAAGCAGCAAGTTTTTACTAACGTCCTGGTTGCAGAGAGCGCGAAACAGCGACCGGGCAAAAGCTACGAACTAATGCGATCGCCTGTTCAAAAGTTATCGCGGGGCATCCCCCTTGGATGAGAGACTTTCGGTAAAAAGTCTATTTATCTGATAATGGGCAAGCCTCCCTTCTAAATTGGATATTAAGCGAAGGTAGCAGCTTAAAGTTTAAAGATCCCGGATAGGAAATATTGCTCTGCCCCTACGGAAATATATGGTTAAATTAACTGAAAATAGCTGTAAGTAATTAAAATCAATATTCATGAAGAATATTCCCCAACCGAATTCGCACAATAAAAATATTTCTGCTCCCAAAGGGTTTGGAAGTCGATACCCCAATATTGACCAGTTGTTTGCCCAAGCAGTCAACTGCCATCAGCAGCAGCAGTTTGACCAGGCACTAACTGCCTATCGACAGGTTTTAGCCATTAATCCCAAATATATAGATGCCCTGACGAATTTGGGAAGTCTGCTTAAACGCTTGGGACAGGTTGAGGAAGCGATCGCAATCTATCGCCAAGGATTAGCGTTAAAACCTGAGAGTGCAGAAACTTGGTTTAACCTGGGCAATGCCCTCCAAGAGATCGGGCAATTAGAGGCAGCAGAATCAGCCTTCCAGCAGGCAGTACAGCTCAAACCGAATTTGGGTATTGCCCACTTCAAGTTAGGAAAAGTTCTCCAAGAACAGGAAAAATTGACCCAGGCAGCAGACTGCTATCAACAAGCCATTAATTTGATGCCGGATTCCGCCCAAGCTTACACTAACTTGGGCAACGTCCTCAAAGGGCTGGGTCAATTAGAGGCAGCCGTCGCTCACCATCGCCAAGCACTGCAACTGCAACCTAACTCGGCACAGACATACTACAATCTGGGAAATGCCCTCGCTGCCCAAGAGGAATACGAAGCAGCTACAGCAGCCTATCAGCAGGCACTCCAACTCAAACCAGACTGGGCCGAAGCCCTGTTAAATCTGGGGGTTGCGTGTATTGCTTTGGAGAATTTCGAGCAGGCAGAGCAAGCTTTAAAACAGGCTGTGGTTCTGAAAAGTGACTTAATCTTAGCCCACTTCCATCTAGGCAAACTGCTACAGAAACAGGGCAACATTGCTGCTGCTGAAGTCCATTTTCGCCAATATTGGCAGCTTCAACCTGATGAGCCAAAAGCCTGGGAAGCTTTTCTTTCATCTCTCCAAATTCAGGGGAAACACTCTGAATCCATTGCCCTGTTGCAGGATCACCTCAAAAGCCACCCTGATCAAGCGATCGCTCACTACTATCTGGGCACTATATACAACAATATTAATCGTTTCCCTGAGGCAATCTCGCACCTACAGCAAGCATTGCAACTTGACTCTAGCCTAGCAATTGCCCACAATAATCTGGGTTATGCCTTCATTCAAAGCGGGCAATTGAGTGCAGGGATTGACAGTTGTCTACGGGCAATTGAGATTCAGCCTAATTTAGCGATCGCTTATCTCAACCACGGCCTTGCCCTAAATAACCAAGGCAGAGTTTCAGAAGCGATCGCCTTGTTCCAAGAAACCCTGCGGATTGACCCCGACTACCACCCAGCTAACACCAACCTGCTGTATGCACTCAATTATTCGCCAGCTTACAGCCCCGCCGCAGTTGCCGCAGCCCACCACCAGTGGGGTCAGCAAGTCACAAGGCTGACGCAGAAAGTTTTGCATCAGAAGTTATCATCCAAACTTGATTTCAAATCCAAAATCCAAAATCCAAAATCTAAAATTCTTCGTGTGGGTTACGTCTCGCCAGACTTGCGCCAACACTCAGTGGTCTACTTTTTCGAGCCAATTCTTAGCCATCACGACTCTACCCAAGTAGAAACTTTTTGCTATGCCAATGTTCCTAATCCAGATGCAGTTACCCAACGACTCCGTGGCTTATCCCAGCACTGGCAGGACGTTTACAATATGGACGATGACCAATTAGCCGATCTAGTGCGATTTGATGGCATTGACATTTTGGTAGATTTGGCTGGTCACACTGGTAGCAACCGCTTGCTGATGTTTAACCGCCAGCCCGCCCCCATTCAAGTTACTTACTTGGGCTATCCTAATACCACGGGCTTGGTGAACATGGATTACCGCCTCACTGATAATTGGGCTGACCCCCCCGGTTTGACGGATGACTATTACACTGAGAAACTCATCCGCCTACCTCGCTGCTTTTTGTGTTACCAGCCCTCCCCCACAGCCCCGGCGGTGATCGACTTACCAGCTAAGAGTATGGGGCGAATTACCTTTGGTTGCTTCAACAACCTGCCCAAAATTACCCCAGAAGTGATTGCTTTGTGGTCAAAAATTCTTCAGTCAGTGCCGAATTCTCGGATAATCCTCAAGATTCGCTGGTTCGATGATCAACCAACCTGCGATCGCTATCTATCACTGTTTGCCGACTGTGGCATTGACAGCCGGCGAGTGAAGTTAATTGGCGTGATTCCAGACCCCAATCACCACCTCGCTTTTTATGGCAACATTGACATTGCCCTCGACCCCTTTCCCTACCACGGTACAACAACCACCTGCGAGGCTCTATGGATGGGTGTTCCAGTTATTACTCTAGCTGGACAGACCCATGTTAGCCGGGTGGGAGTTAGCTTGCTGACCACTGTAGGGCTACCAGAGTTGATTGCCTACACTCCCGAAGAGTATGTGGATAAGGCAGTAGCTTTGGCATCTGATCTGCCTACATTGAGCCAGTTGCGGGCTAATCTCCGACAACAAGTAGCGGCTTCTCCTCTGTGCGATGCTGTTGCCCATACCCAGGCTATGGAAGCCATCTATCGACAGTTTTGGCAGCAGTTTGTTCAACTCGCAGATTAATACTATTTCTTTTAGGGTTGATATTTTGGCAACTACCTTTAGATAGATAGGGTAAACACTATGCGGTTTATCATGACAAATCACTTGGTAGTAATGAAAAAATCTAACCTGCATATTGAATTGATTTTGTCAATATGTAATCCCTAGCATTGCTTAATAAATCAGCAAGCCCTTCTCTAGACTGAATCTAGATTCATGCTTTGAGTAGATGCAGTTATGACTTTGCAAATGTGATCATGTATATGTTCTCAAACAATAGATAGTTGCTGTTATTCAGATAAAAAAATCAGATTTTATCCGACCTCAGTAGCTTTGGATGTTATCCAATTGTTTGATGTTTTGAGAAGGTAACACAATGAATAAAATCCTAAAACGCACACTTCTACCCGGCCTCATGGCTGCAAGTTTAGCTGGTATGACCATAGTTCCCGCCAAACCAGCTGCTGCTGATGACCAAGTACTACGAGATGCAGGTATTGGGGCTGTTACCAATGTGGTAACCGGAGCTGTTAGAGGAAATGGTAGTGTGTTAGGCAATGCTGTTAAAGGTGGTGTCACTGGTGCAGCCGTCAATGGCGCTAATGGTCTTAGAAGCAATCGCAATCGCCGTAACCGGAACATTGGTCAAGATGTCGGAGTCGGTGCAGGGGCTAGCGCAGTGACCGGTGTAATTACTGGCGATGGCAGAGATACCCTTGGTAATGCTGTTGATGGTGCAGCTGTAGGTGCAGCAATCCATCTTTTGACCAATGGCAAATAATCCCTAATTTTTCAGCTGAGATATTTTCCAACCGTTAACGGTTTGCACTTGCAAAGACTATGAACTTATCCTTACCTTAATTTCTCTCCTTGTAGGATGAGCAAACCCAACCCCCCTTTTCTAGTAGGAAAGGGGGGTTGGTGGGTTAGATTTATGTTGAGATATAGCCACCTTCAGCATTCAGATGACGTTAGACTTAATAGTAAACTCTAGCCCTTTAACGCCTTTCTAAAGTTTTGACGATAGGATTGATTAGTAATAAACAAAGCTGGCCATAGCAAAGATAAACCAATGCGATTGCTCAAGCTTGGATTAAAATTAGTCCGCCGAAACCCATTCCAAAACTTCCAAACGCCACCTGCGTAAACTACTATCAAGGCAAAAATAAAAAAGTTACCCATTCCCATCAACTCCGTTAGTAACTGACAGAATTTAAGTTAAGTTTTCTACACGAGGTAAGCATTTCATAACCAATACCAAGGAGGTATGTATGATACAAACTCCTCCATCACTGACATCTAGGTCAAAGGACGTTAACATCATTTCATAGTTGATGTACTAGGATTGTAATCGTGCTAGTTGGAGGCTCATACCTAGCACCTGTCGTCCAAAGGCTAGAAGCCTTGGGTTAAATGCACAAAACTCTAGTTTAGCAGGTTTCAAAAGTCCAGGTCAGCGATTTAGTAAACAGATGTACACCCCTACTACAGTCAATTTATACGCTGCAAAGATTTTTGGAAATGGGATTCTATTAAGTTCGGCAAATCATTTACAATATGTCATTGCGAATGTAACGTTCGCGCTTGCGTCTCGTAGAGAAGTGGAATGAAGCAATCGCAAGGCTTTGGGATTGCCGCGCGACCCTCGCAATGACATAAGTATTAACTCGGCCATGATATCACCTAAAAGATTAACTGCAATCTGACTGAGAATTGAAAAACTCTGTGGCGGATTATCCTTATGCTTCATCTACCCAGTAAAGATAATATCGTTCACTATCTACCCAGTTTCTCTGAAAATCTTTGATTGGAACAATCTTCAAATCGTTGCGGTTGACATTTAGTTTTTGATTTAAAATCAGCAAAATTTTCTTTTGCTCATCTTGATTTTTGAGTAAAGAATTAATTTGGTTTAATATCTCAGTTTGTTCGACATCTTGACGACCTTTTTTAAATAGGGTAAAGCTTCCCATTTTTTTAAGCTCAGGATAGTAAAACTTTCGATTGAGATAACCTGATAAAGGAGCCATATTTGCATCTCGACTGGCAACAATAAACTCATTATCTAACTTAGCTTCTTGAATATACTGAGATGTTTCGCGACTGGCAGAAAATGGCACGAATAAATCTCTTGAAAAACTATAAATACCTCCTCCAAACTGGACGTAAAGAATTAGCATCAAAGCAATATGATGCCATTTTTGAACAAATGTAATTGAATTTGGACGAATAGAAAACTTATTGAGTAAAACTATAGACTCTTGATAATAGCTTCCTAGCCATAAAGCCGCTATCAGAACTAAATAGAAATGTCCAAAATGCCGAGGCATACCTGTAAATCTCAAGTATGTAAAGGCAAATATTACACAATTACCTATAATGTAGAAAAACAAAGCAACTGGCTTTTTAGATAATTTAATCAAGGTTAAAATTACAATAAATAAAGCGATTATCGCGCAAACAATTAAATCTAGCCATCTTTTGTGTTGAGGAATAATTAATAAATAACCACCAAATATTCTACCTATGCTTCTCAACAAATGACGGATATCTAATTGCATTAGCCAACCATTATTTAACCCACCATAAAGATAACTATCTGTTGGAGGCGTAATAATATAAATGGATAAAATAAAAGAAAATATGATAATTATAATACTTAAAAACAAGTCGTATTTTTGGCTTTGACTAAAGTACTGCTGGCGATGTTCACTATCAAAACAAAATTCAGCCAGCAAAGTCAATGATAAAGAAAATGATACGAGTAAACCATAAGCACTACTATTTGCTAATAAACCCAATAAAATTGCCAAATAAGCATAAGTTATTTTTCTGGTTGAAAAAATTGTACAGAATGCAAAAATAAACAACATACTAAAGGCATAGTTTCGAGAAATTAAAAGATATTCATAAAAAGGAAAAAACCCAAAGGAAAACAGAAACTTTTGTTGATAGTTAAAAGGGCTATATAGGCAAAAAATAGTAACCGAAACAACAGTAATTGCCAAATGAAAAATTTGCATAATAATAGGATTATCTATTATTTTTCTCAGAAGTGCCAGAGAAAAATACCATAAAATAGGATGACCTTCATAGCGAATATTTGCAATTAAATCCCCCAAAGATTCACTATCTCTGACAATAAGCCAGGGATTTAGTTCATCTCGCCACATCGAATGGTTGAGAATACCTATTAAACCAAGAGCAGAAAAAATAATGATTATAAACCAGGGAGAACGAAAAGGTAATCTCGAAGTATCTTTGATGATTTGTTTGTTTAACATTGTTAGTTCAAAATGAAATTTATTTCGATCAAAGTTATATAGCAATTCTATTTGAGTTGTAAAATTAGTCGTGGAGGCAGGCAATAGGCAATAGGCAATAGGCAATAGGCAATAAAATTTTTTCATGAATGATTTAGGATTGTTATATATAAAAAATCTAATTTAAAATTTAGAGGTTTTGGTATTGGTTGCTGTTAAAAACTTATGCAAAATTGTGATCTACATCTAAATAAATTCTTTTCACTTTCAATTTGTTACTAATGGACAGCAAAGACGTTTATTTCTACTTTTTATAATTTTCTGGTATACCCACTGGTGACAAACCCGCGATCGCTCGTAAGTTTTGGCAACGAATCAACTCAGTAAAATTTAAACTGGAACGCCTTTCAATTTTGGCTACTTCTTCAATTGCAAATAACAAGTGCTGCGCTGCTTGTGCTTCTGAATAACCGCGCCGTTGGGCTATGCGAATTGCTGCTAAATCGGCATTTAACTCTGATTCTTGAGATTTATTAGTACGCCAGATCCGAAAAGCGGCGATCGCACTTAATCCCCCGGCTACGGCTACACCCACCACATCTGATTGTGCTGCCTCTAATAATCCGCCTAACAGCCCCACCAGCACTACACCTTGATAAATTTCGGGTTTAAACCACTTTACCCCCGTCAACCAGCTAACCATCTGTAACAACAGTAAATCTCGTTGCGGCTTTGTCAAGCGACGCCACAAATCGAAATTAATATATATCGGTCGCGCCTGATTCCAGGGTTGGGGAAAGGAGGCGTCAATCACTTTTGCCTGTTCCGGCTTACTAACGATTTTTGCCGTCATCCGACCAGAAGCAGGCATCACATCTAACAAACGGCGAATTTCAACATTTGGCTCCATAAATTTAATTATTAGCCATAATGTGCGTAGCAACTATTTTAGTTCTCGATTTCTGCCATTCCTTAAATGATTAACGGCTCAAGTTCATGATTATGCCATTGCCTCTGATGCCATTCTGCAACCAAGGGACGGACGATGAACTTAGGCTGTCCATCGCCTTTAACATCAATGCGTAAACCTGAGTAAGGTCGTCGCTTCTGAGAACCTTGACCATTACGACCGACGAAGAGATGCGATCGCGCCACTAATCTATTTTCATTTCCAAAAGTCTCCATCAAATCTGCACCCTCAGCCCTCTGGCGTCGCAGACTAAACCCACTACCGCCACAAACAATCCAGTGGATATGAGAATCAGCGTGTCCTGTATCCATTGTCTCAAGGTGTTCCAAGCAGTGCGCGTGACCATTTAATACCAAATCGACCAAAGCACGCCCCTGAGTTAGAGAACCTACTTTTTTAGCCACCGCATCCAGAACACCACGAAGGCGATCGCGAATGATCAGAGTTTGTGCTTGTTGCCACTTGGTCGCCTCGGTAACATAGGGAGGATGGTGGAAATAAATCACCCGTCCCCGAACTTCGGCAGTATTCCATGATTCAATTAATTTCTGTTTCAGCCACTCCAGTTGTTCAGTGTCAGTCACTATTGTTTTGTCGGTGGCTAATTGCTTATCGATATCGACAATCATTTCTTCAATTTGTGACAGATTGGACTGCGAATCGTCTAATTGGTCGGCTTCATGAGGCTTTTTGGGATCAAGCTTTGCTGAATTTTCAATGATTTGCAGCTTTTCTTGCTCTAAATCTTCACGACGTTTTTCTAAGATTCTGCGATCAAAGTCACCTTTTTTTGTTTTAGGTAGCGGTGGTGGATCGTTAAATGTATTAGAATCCAAGGCAAAGAAATCAATACCGTTATAGCGAAAAGTGTAGTAGCGATTAGGGAGACGGGTGAAGTGTCCAGGTTCATAACAAAGACAACGACCTGTATCTGTCTTAGCTGTGTAGTACTTATCTAAGTGGCTGGCTAACTCTCCCGGAAGCTGATACGCCTGAAGATAGTCCAGAAATGCCCGTGCGTAGGCATCACCCGTTCCTGAGCCATGCAAGCCCACATCTATGTCTAACCGCGATCGCAACAATCCACGAATGGGTAATGTTGTCAAGGATGCCAAGCCCCATAAAATCGGCAAGTTATAGTAATCGTGATTTCCCGGTACAGGTAAAATGGGCAGCTTAAAAACCATCTCGTCATAGGCAATTCGTCTGGGATGCTCTCCGCCCAAGATAAACTCTCGGTAAGGCTCGATGAAATTCTGCTGGTAATACTCACTCGACCCCACCAGATAGATCACATCCCCCGTGTGCAGCATAAAACGGCATTCTTTGTGATGAGGCAGCATAAGTTCAGCCACCTGTCGCTGAGGATTGTGTCCCCCGTGGCTTCCCGAACCACTATCACCAATAACTAAAAATGAAAACTCAGGATTGTCTGGTTGCCTATCTTCCAACACCAGCCGAGTTTGGTCAATGTTTCGTTCCACAATTAACGGGTCTTGCCACCGCACCCGTTGATTCATTTTGCGAATTTTTTTAGCGATCGCCGGATCAGATACAAGTTTCAATGCAATTTACTCCTGAATCTTCAATTGAAAAGCAGCAGGGAAGCAAGGTTGCAACAAATCTTTCCCCTCTACCCAATGCCCTCATTCTCCTACTGGATCTTTCATCTCAATAATCAAATTAGGGAGTCCCTCTAGTTTTTCGGTAGGCTCAACTTCTTCTACTAATGGCACAAAAAGTTTCAAACCTGCTGGTACACACTTAATTTCTACAGGTGTTGTGCCCACTACTTCACCATCTATAACAACCTTTTGCGGTGGGTTAGTCGTAATTTTAAATTGTTTGGCTCGTAGAAAGCCAATATCATTCCGTTCTGTTGCGTTGCCTGTAGAAGCTGTTTGGAATAGATGAAATGTAGCAGCGATCGCCCCTGCTTTGTTAGCCGGAGCTACAATCGTTAAATCTAGTAATCCATCATCATAAATTAGACCTGCTGGCCCCTGAGCTAAGACTGAAGTGGCAGGCGCGGCATTTGCTACTGTGACTGCACAGGCACTAGTTTTAATTATTTTGTCTTCAGTTTCAATTTCAACATCAAAATTTTTTAAGCTTCTCAATTGCTGGATTCCTGCCAAGACGTAGGCCATCATCCCAAAGCGATTCTTCGCTTCCCGGTCTGCCAATTCTACAGTTTCAGCTTCAAAGCCGATACCTGCCAAGAGTACCATTGGCTGATCGTTGCAATAGGCTACGTCTACATTGCGGGTTGCTCCCTGTAAAATTGTCTGACACGCACCTGCGATCGTGTCAGGAATTCCTAAAGCTGTGGCAAAAGCGTTTGCTGTTCCTCGAGAAATGATCCCAAATGGAATCTCAGTACCCACTACAGCCGCCGCGGCCGCTGAGAGGGTGCCATCTCCCCCCGAAGCAATGATTGCATCTACCCCCCTTGCTACTGCTGCATAAGCCAGTTCGTCAGCGTCGATTTCTTCAGTTGTGAGATAAATATCCAGGTCAATATCTGACTCTAATATTGCCCGAATTTCTGCCAGTTCTAGGTCTGGGTCACCCTGACCCGCAACTGGATTAAAGATAAGGCAGGCGGAACGATTCATAAAATATAAAAGCTAAACTTAGATCACTAAAATCCCAATTTATTTCTAGCATTCTTGTAAAAATTCGACTTCCTTCTGACGACTGGTTTACTTTTCGTAAGGTTTATAAGTCTTTAGCGTCGAAACATCCCAATGCTGATACATATCTGTTATCTTTTGTCCATAACTTAACTATCAAAATTTTGCTATGCGTCAATTATTACTAGTTTGGGCAAGTATATTAACTCTCAGTAATTTAAATACCCCCACCATGACAAGAGCAAGTACAATTCCTGATTTACCCGAAATGCGCTTAGTTCAAAAGCTCAACTGCAATAATCCTCAAACTCAAGTAGCAATTAATGAATGTACGAAGTTGTTTTATCAGAATGCGGATAAAAAATTAAATCAAGTTTATCAACAGTTGCTGCCTACGTTAGAAAGATATAGAAAACAGAAATTGATTGCTGCACAACTAGCGTGGATCAAGTTTCGAGATACCACTTGTGAGTTTGAGAGAAGCAGATACGAGGGGGGAAGTATTGCCCCTAGCATTTATTTTGGTTGTCTAGAAAATACCACAAAACTGCGTACCCAACAATTACAGGAATATCTCAAATCCGACCCTTAATTGGATAAAAATTGTTAATTTTTTTCATATCTAGCGATTTCTATGCTTGCGTTACATGTGAGGTAAAATACGATAAAAAAGTGTCTCTATGACCGTAACTACAGCTAAATGGACAATAGATGAATATCACCGCATGATCGCGGCAGGTATTCTAGATGATCGGCGTATAGAACTACTAAAGGGAGAAATAGTAGAAATCTCACCTGAAGGAGAACCTCATGCTTACTTCAGCAGTGAAAGTGGGGAATACCTGATTCGACTTTTAGGCGAGCGCGCCACAGTTCGCCTCACTAAACCAATTACGCTTCCTAACAACTCTGAACCTGAGCCTGATATTGCTGTTGTAAAAAGATTGGGACGTGAATATTTAGAACATCATCCCTACCCTGAAAATATTTTCTGGTTGATCGAATATTCTGATTCCAGCTTAGATAAGGACTTACAAATAAAAATTAAAGTCTATGCTGAAGTAGAGATTCCTGAATATTGGGTAGTTAATCTTAAAAAGCGGCAACTTGTAGTATTTCGAGATCCTCAAGATGGAGAGTATGCCTCAAAAAGCACATTAACTGGAGGCAGGATTTACCCACAAGCATTTGCAGATTTGGCTATATCAATAAGTTCCATTGTTAACATTTAGAAATAGAAACTAGAAAAGCGATTAATCCAATTACTTAAAAATAATTTTAACATGGCTTGGTCACTCTGTTTTCATCTTTAACCAGCCAAATACCTGTTCTACTGTCAACTCTAAATCCATAATTTAAAAGCGCTTGTTAGGCGTTGTTCACCCACTCCAACGAGGGTTTGCGCTGCGCTCTTACACAATCCTGTAAATAAAGGTTGATCAGGCTCTGATAGGAAATGCCAGTTTCTTCAGCAAGAACTTTGAAGTAATCAACGACATCCTCTTCAAGTCGAATCGTCACTTGCTTCTTAAGCTTTTTAATGTACGGATTATTTACAGATTGAGAAAAATCATACTCTTCTTTCATGATAAAAAACTCTGATATTGTTGACGCTCTCGCTTAGTAGCTTTACGAGCCGAGATGATGCGGATAACCTCCTCACTTTCCTGATACAGATGACACACTAACAACAAACGTAGTGAAGCACTCATTCCCAAGAGTATGTAACGATTCTCTTCTAAAGAATGCTCAGGATCATAGAGTAAGCGGGCATTCTCGTCATAGAAGACGGTTTCTGCCTCATTGAACGATACACCGTGCTTCTGCTCATTAGACCTAGCCTTTCGCTCATCCCACTCAAATCTCAACTCGCTCATACTTACAGTGTAATTACAATGTATATCATAAGCAAGTTGAGTGGACTGAAAAATGGAAATTTTCCAATGCTCACTTAAGGGTCAACTTTGTCAGGGATAATACAGCAATATTTGTCTACGATTTGATGAGTGTTCTATTGGAAGAATTCCCAAACGTGAAGCCTAACGTTCCCAATTCATTAGGGAAAACCCGCGCGTAGGCGTAGCCCGTCGTAGACATCGCTAATGTTGAACAAGCTGATGTCAAACTACTATGTCTGGCAGAAAAATAGTAGGTTGGGTTGAGCAATAGCAAAACCCAACCTACATCTACGCCAGTTTTAGTTTTTAGATGAAGCAACTTGCAACCCAGGTTGCGTAGGCGCAGCCCGCGCTTTGGCAAGCTCAGTACCATCGTAGACATTGCCCAAAGCTTGCTTTTGGTAAAGAATTGTAATCTAAAATCCCAAATTTAAAACCCAAAATTAGTATAAGTCCCTGACTACGGTAGTCTAGATCAGAGTGAATTTATCGCCTGGTTTGATATATCGTTATTATGACTTCAGTTGTTTATAGTCCCCCCCGCACTATTCGTATTGGTTCACGCAAAAGCCAGCTTGCTCTGGTTCAGACCTACTGGGTACAAGAGCAACTCCAGAAAAGCTTTCCTGATATCATCTTTGAAGTCCACACCATGTCTACCCAAGGCGATAAAATCTTGGATGTAGCATTAGCCAAGATTGGCGATAAAGGACTTTTTACCAAAGAACTTGAAGTTGGAATGCTCAATCAGGAGATTGACTTTGCAGTTCATTCCCTCAAGGATCTGCCGACTCACTTACCAGATGGGTTAACACTAGCAGCAATTACTGAACGGGAAAATCCAGCAGATGCCCTAGTGGTGCATGAAAAGCACAGAGATAAACAAATCGATACTTTACCCGCAGGTGCGGTAATTGGTACATCTTCGCTGCGGCGGTTAGCACAGTTACGCCACCACTTCCCCCACTTTACATTTAAAGATGTGCGGGGAAACTTAATTACCCGGCTGGCAAAACTGGATGCAGGCGAATACGATGCCCTAATTTTGGCAGTAGCAGGGTTAGAAAGATTGGGAATGCACGATCGCATTCATCAAGTTATACCCCAAGAAATTTCTCTCCACGCCGTTGGACAAGGAGCTTTAGGGATAGAATGCCGTGCTGATGATCATGAATTGCTATCTCTACTCAAAGCGATCGAACATCCCCAAACACGCGATCGCTGTCTCGCCGAACGAGCTTTTTTACGCTCTCTAGAGGGCGGCTGTCAAGTACCTATTGGTGTAAATACAGAAATATCTGGTGAGAATTTGACCTTAACAGGGATAGTCGCCAGTGTAGATGGTCAAAAGATGGTACAAGATACCGTTACTGGAAAAGCCAATAATGCCGAAGCGATAGGCACAGAACTAGCAAATCTGTTACGGGAACAGGGAGCGCAAGAAATTTTGTCAGAAATATTTGCCGTGATCCAGCGCGGTTCCTAAACAATTGGACAACCAAATGTGATTAGATAAGAATTGATCGCCATTGCACAAAAGCTGTGCAGACGTGACAAATCGCGTTGTTCGGCATCATCAAGTTGCATTGAAAATTTAGGCAGAACCGGGGAAGCAAAAATTACCATGCGGATTCTATTTGTTGCAGCAGAGGCAGCACCCATTGCGAAAGTAGGAGGAATGGGTGATGTCGTCGGGGCATTGCCCAAGTTTTTGAGAGAAATGGGGCATGATGTGCGAATATTTTTGCCTTACTACGGCTTCCTGCCAGACAAAATGGAAATTCCCAAAGAACCCATCTGGCGCGGATCTGCCATGTTCCAGGAATTTGCTGTTTACGAAAGCGTTCTGCCTGGTACTGATGTTCCCTTGTATTTATTTGGACATCCCGTATTTCTACCCCGCCATATTTACTCTGGAGATGATGAAGGCTGGCGGTTTACCTTGTTTGCCAACGGTGCAGCCGAATTTGCCTGGAATTACTGGAAGCCAGAAATTATCCATTGCCACGATTGGCACACGGGGATGATTCCCGTGTGGATGCACCAAGATCCTGATATCACCACAGTGTTTACCATTCATAATCTGGCTTATCAAGGGCCGTGGACTTGGTATTTACAGAAAATTACTTGGTGTCCCTGGTATATGCAAGGACACAACACAATGGCAGCGGCGGTGCAATTTGCCAATAAGGTAAATACAGTTTCCCCAACTTATGCCGAGCAAATCAAGACACAAACTTACGGGGAAACATTAGAAGGTTTGCTGTCTTTTATTAGCGGCAAATTATCTGGAATTATCAACGGTATTGATACCGAAGTTTATAATCCAGCCAATGACAAATACATTGCCCAAACCTTTACTGCTGATACCTTAGAAAAACGCAAGTCCAGCAAAATTGCTTTGCAAGAAGAAGTAGGGTTACAAGTCAACTCCAAAGCCTTTTTAATTGGGATTGTGACACGATTAGTGGAACAAAAAGGCATTGATTTGATATTACAAATCCTCGATCGCTTCCTATCCTATACTGATGCACAAATTGTGTTATTAGGGACAGGCGATCGCTACTATGAAAGCCAAATGTGGCAGATGGCATCCCGCTTTCCCGGACGCATGGCAACTTACCTACTGTACAACGATGCCCTGTCTCGCCGCATCTATGCCGGCACTGATGCCTTCTTGATGCCTAGTCGTTTTGAACCTTGTGGTATCAGCCAAATGATGGCTTTGCGCTACGGTTCTGTACCCATTGTCCGCCGCACAGGTGGATTAGTTGACACCGTAACGCACCACGACCCGGAAAATGCAGCAGGTACTGGTTATTGTTTTGACCGCTATGAACCACTAGACCTTTTCACCTGTATGATCCGTGCTTGGGAAGGCTTCCGTTTCAAACCCCAATGGCAAGAACTACAAAAACGGGGCATGAGTCAAAATTTTAGTTGGCATCAATCTGCAAAGGAATATGTGAAGTTGTACAGGTCAATTTACGGTTTACCAGAAGAAGAAGAACAGACACCGCAGCCAGAATTAGTGTTAAACGAGGCAGTCACCAGTAGCAAGTCCTGAACCGCCTGTAGGGTCGTACATCTATACGACCCTGTTTTTTGTGAACGAATCATTTTTCTGATTTAAGTTAATGAAAATGCTATAAAGTCTACAAAAAGTTTTTGTAAACTTGTAAATATTAATAACAGGCAATTGTATATTATTTTTTGTATTGAACTATAAAGTTTTAAATGATTAACTAGGGAAGTATTTTTTTACAGAGCATAGTTGATAACTCTTAAAAATAGATTAGCTTATACTTTGTTTGATGTATTAGCACGTCTATCCTGTATATTTATTACATTGCAAATTCCACCACTATAACTAATACATAAGGCATTGCAAAATCTAGGTTAAACAATTATATTTTCTAGTTAATAATCGGAGTCAAATAAGACAAGAAGGAGCATACGAAAAACTCTCTAAAGGTTTAGCAGGATGTTCATACACTCTTTATCTGGTTCATATGCCAATACTGTGCTTTATCAGAGCGTGTATAATTGGCGATCGCCCCTGGGAACCAGATATTTTGCACTTATTATTGGCACTGATTATATTTGTATTTGTATTTTTGTATGCGGTTGCGTAGGCGTAGCCCGCCGTAGGCATCGCACATTTTACCGAAGCAAAAACAGACAAGTTTAGAAACCTAATCATGTCTTGGATAAAAAATAGACGTTTAAACCAAGCTTAGATATTAATAGATAAAGTCCACCATTTTCCTTGCTAGCCTTTGTTTTTTAATCTAAAATTACATAAAAATACGTTTGCTTCTTCCTTTGTCAAGAGTTGATTTAAGCTCACCACTCATCGTTGTAATATTTAGAATGTTTATTATACGAGCAACTTTAAGAAGAAAGAACTCGTAAAACATCATCCGCCAGAGTAATAAGTAGGAGTCAGAAAATTGATAGACGTAATGGAATTTTTTCAGTTAAGCGCTGGTAAATGGCGATCGCAACGTGTAACTCATCACCTAGCCTTCAAGCGCTCAGAGACAGGAGAATCGGATATACAGGTAGAAGCTTTAGCTGGTGATCATCCAGAAGTCATCGAACTGTGCCAGTATCATCAGATTGACCCCAGCCTCTCAGTCGGGGGATCACGGGTGTGTTGGCTAGGTACAATGGCTTGGGATAGAGATGGTGATGAGAACCATCAGGGAAAAACCATATTTGCGATCGTGCCTGATGCCGATAATCCGAGGGTTGGCAAATTACTTCGAGAAAGAGGCTACGCGGAAATTGTGCCTGTAGTCGGTCTTTTTCATATAGACGATGAAGATGGGCTAGTGCTGACAACCGAATACGAAACAATGAGTTCCATTGAGCGATTCTGGTTTGCCAGTCCAAATATGCGGCTGCGAACCAGTACAGTGAAGCGGTTTGGCGGCTTCAGCACAGCATCGTTTTGTACAGAAACCCGCATTGATCCTTCTGCTGAGGTATCCAACGCCGAAGAAGTAACAGAAAGACAAGCGCAGGATGTTTTGGAAGTAAGACAGTTTTATTCCGTTTTGGGCTGGTGAATGATTCCCAAGCAAACCGATGCTTTTATTCGTGGCCGAGATTATCTCCATCTGGTACAGGGACTTGCCCTAGAACCGGGTATGGTGGATGTGTTCGATAACCTGCGCGATCGCATCCTCATTTACACTTGGATTGGCGAAAATATTAACACCGTTAACGCTCAGATTAATGCCTATCTAAAAGCCTGTGATGAGTGCTTTCATCACCAAGAGCGTCGCCACATCCAAATTTTTGCAGTACCCATCGCTCAATCCTTCGGCATAGATGGTCTGTGCAACATTCTCACAAACCCAATCACCATTCTGGTAGATGTCGGTCGAGTTGCACCTAAAGACTGGTTTGGTGTAGTCGTTCATGAATACGCCCATGCTCATCTAGGAGACTCCGGTCACAATCAACAGTTCGCTAGCATTTTATCTCATCTATGTTTAGGAATGGGATTGGAACCACCATATTGGAAGGCAGGCATGGAAGCAACTTTGCGTAGCTGGCCTCACTGTAAATCAACTATAGATCCACTGAAATTTTGGATAGGTCGCTGAAGGGGTGGGGAGTAGGGAATGGGG
>NZ_WBKM01000281.1 GCF_015714725.1 Nostoc sp. WHI | reverse complement strand
GCTAATTCTTGGACTGCTGCACCTCGCACATAGTAGTGATCATCCTTGGTAGCGCGTTCTATGAGGATGGATTTGGTTTCGGGGTCATCTTTGAAGTGATTCGCTAATTCTTGGACTGCTGCACCTCGCACATCGTTGTCATCATCCTTGGTAGCGCGTTCTATGAGGATGGATTTGGTTTCGGGGTCATCTTTGAAGTGATTCGCTAATTCTTGGACTGCTGCACCTCGCACATCGTTGTCATCATCCTTGGTAGCGCGTTCTTTGAGGAAGGATTTGGTTTCGGGGTCATCTTTGAAGTGATTCGCTAATTCTTGGACTGCTGCACGTCGCACATCGTTGTCATCATCCTTGGTAGCGCGTTCTTTGAGGAAGGTTTTGGTTTCGGGAGATTCTTGCCAAGTCATTGCAATTGCTCTGACTGCTTGAATGCGAATTTCCTGAACTAGCTCAGTTTCTTCTTCATCTTCATAGAGGACGTAATAGTACCAGAGGTCATATTTCGTTAAGTCTTGTAGCTCGTTAAGTAACTTATTAGCTGTTGACGCGATCGCCAAACGATTTCTCACCTCTACAAGACACTTAGCCGTTAAAAAGAGATTGACAAACTTTTCCTCTTCGCCATCTTGCGCCATTAAATAATCAAGAATCTCGCCAACAAATCTTGGCTCAATCATTCCCGCAATTAGCAGCAAGACCTCATGCCAACTTTCATCTTGCCAGTGTTTGCCAAAAACTTCATTCTTAAGTTTTTCAATAGTCAGCGTTTGCGTTTCTTTAAACTGCCAGACAAACTCCCAAGCACAGAAATATTCTAAAAATGTCCGATGCACAAAAGCATAATAATCCGCACCCAGGAAACATAACATAAAGTTACGAGTCCGCAGTTGATTAATCATCACCCGCGCAGCTTCTCTGGGTTTATCAAACTCTATGGTTTTGAGATAATCAGTCAAAACTTTGACTAAATCATTTTCATGAATCAAATTACCTGCCAAACCTTTCTCACCAGTTTGCATAAGATAAGCAACCTGACGCAGCATCGCTTGCTTATCTTTATAATCAATCGTCTTGGGGTCTAATCTCTTATCTTCTGTCAAAGCGCGTTCCACATCCCATTGATGCAGCAGTACCCGCGATGCTTGATCGTAAAGCGTAGCTCTATCTCTTGGTAGCTCTTGATTACGATTTAGAATTGCCATCATCGTCAACAGTAGAGGATTTCCCGCTAATTCTATAATAGATTTGGAAGCTTCAATTCCTCTTTGTAACCGTTCCCGTTTTCTCACTTTATCTGCTGGATCAGTAAAAGTTAACTCATGCCAACGGTTGATAAAATCCTGAATTTGTTCTGAGTCTAAATCTTGCAATATAAAGTGGCGAAACTCAGCATTAAGCAATCGTTGCGGTTTATAGCCAATAATCCGAGAAGTGACAATTACCTGTACATCAGGATAGTCATTAGTAAAGCGATGAATATCAGTAATTACATCCTCGCGCTTACCAGGGTCAAATACCTCATCCAAACCATCAAACATCACTAAGGCATTACCAGCTTTTAACTTTTTATCTAGTTCAAGCTGATTGAGATGATGAATTGCACCACTACCGTTATGAAAGAATTCTAGAAAATTATTGCACTCTTTATCTTCCCGTCGCCGCATATAAGTGCGTAATTCAATTAGCAACGGAATTGGTAATGAGATAACATTATCCAGTGGAGACTCTGCCCAATTCAAAGCCAGAAATTGCAACAATGTAGACTTACCTGAACCAGGATCGCCCAAAATCACAATATATTTATAATCTTGCTTTTTATTGACAACATCTAAGACTGAAAGTATCGGCTGTTCAAAATAAACCCGTTTGTGGCGTTCTAATTCTTCTAATTCAACTTGTGCTTCTACTTGGTCACTTTCTCGCAGCCTTCTAAAATGTTCTTTAGGCAGTTCGTGAACTTGTGGTAAAACTTGATGAGCTTCCCGGACATTTTGAGCAGTAAAAATCCGCCATAATTTAAGTTCGTTATAGGCATAGCCGCTAGTATCTAAGCTATCTAACTTCAGATTGCCATAACGCTCAAGGATTCCTTCTTGATATCCTGGCAAATCAAAGTCGGGAATAATCCCAGCCATCTGTGTTGTGTTCTCCTGGATTTTATCCAGATTTTTGGAATCAAGAATATCTCTGAGTTCAGGAATTTCTAGAATAATCTTTTTAACAGCTTGCAGATATTTTTCACCAATTGCTTTCCATCTAAATTTATCAGGATACTGAGAGTCATTAAGTTGATACCAAATTTCTTTTAATTTCTTGGTATCTATAGCGTTACAGTCATCTTTAAAAGCACTTCCCAGAATTTCTTTAACTTCTGAATTCTTGATAAATTGCTTTATGGGCTGCGTATACTTTTCTATTTCGTCTTCAGAAAGCTCCCCATCTTCTAAATCTTTCTGCATCAATTGCAAAAATTCTTTTAACGCTTTCCCAGCAGCAATTTCTATGTCTTCCTTCTTAAGTTTCTCGAAAATCTTGCCAGGGATGCCTTTTAATAAATCTTTAGCCCAATCTTTAGCAGCATCCTTGGCTAAGTCTTCCAGAATTGGTTTAAAAATCAACCCGGCGGCCTGAGTTACACCCCAAATAACTAACCAGTCCATAATACTCGCCTCTGTTGAGATTTTAATTACGAGTATATACACTAGCTTGAGTAATGTTTCCACATTTTAGGGTGATTGCAGAAATATCACAGGTATCTGAAGAACCTCTCTCTAAATCTCTCTCCTAAAAGGAGAGAGACTTTGAATTTTCCCCATTCCCGCGTCGGGAAGGGGGTTAGGTTTCGCGTTATTTTTTTAGATCAATTGCTAACCGCGATCGCAATTTTCCCCACAGCCCGTTCACTTTCGCTATAACTATGAGCCGCCGCTAGTTCTTGTAAGGGATATGTGCGATCAATCACTGGACGAATTTTACCCGCTTCAATCAATTCTTTCAGGTAAACCAAATCTTGAGTGTTGGGTTTTTCAATAATAAATTTCGCTTTTTGACCAGGAAGGAACGCTGTTAAGGCGCTCTCTAAGAAGACTTCTGGGCTAGGTAGCGTGGTGATATAAATTCCGTTGGGTTTGAGGACTGTTTTGGTTTGAGAGAGCGATCGCTTACCCACTGCATCAAAGATAATGTCATACTGCGCTGTATCTTGGGCGAAATCTTGTTGCTTGTAGTCGATAACGCGATTAGCTCCCAGAGATTTCACCAAATCCAAATTTTTGGTACTGCTAACTCCCGTCACCACTGCCCCTAAAGCCTTAGCAATTTGCACCGCAAAAATCCCCACACCGCCCGCAGCACCATTAATCAAAACAGTTTGTCCTGTTTGAATATTCCCCTGATCTCGCAACGCTTGTAAAGCCGTGAGCGCTGCTAAAGGCACAGTCGCAGCTTCTTCATAAGATAAGTTTGTTGGTTTATGAGCCACCAAGTTTTCTAGGACGGCTGCAAATTCGGCGTAACCTCCTCCAGAAAAGCTAGTACTGCCATAGATAGCATCTCCTGCTTTAAAACGCATGACACCAGAGCCAACGGCTACGACTTCTCCCGCCACATCAAATCCCAGAATCTTTGGGAATTTACTGCCGGTAATCAAACTCAACATCCCTTGGCGAATTTTCCAATCAATGGGATTAACGCTACTAGCACGAACTTTTATAAGTAACTGCGTTGGCTCAATTTTCGGCTGCTCCACCTCTTCAGACTGCAACACCTCAGCCGCGCCGTACCGACGGATAACCACTGCTTTCATCCCATTCCTCCTGCTACCCTGTTTTTCTAAATGAACTCAGACAGCTTATTGTTGGTTATGACTACAGTGTAGCGATGTCTACGATGGCCTACGCCTACGCATGGGAATTACTAAAATAAAAATATCAGTCTAAAACTGCACCTGTATGCCAGCTAAAGACATCTATCACAACAATGTCAAAAATGCTTTGATTAAAGACAAATGGACAATTACTCATGACCCACTGACTCTTAAATTCGGTAAAAAAGATTTGTATATTGATTTAGGTGCTAAACAACTGTTGGCGGCACAAAAAGCAGAATTCAAGATTGCAGTTGAGATTAAAAGTTTTACCGGCAGATCGGATGTTGATGATTTAGAAAAAGCGTTGGGTCAGTATATTTTATATCAGGATATATTAATTGAGTTGGAGCCAGAGCGAGTGTTATATCTTGCAGTACCTAACAGAGTTTTTGATGATTTGTTTGAAGAACCTATTGGCAAACTGTTACTGAGAAATCGCCGTTTAAAGCTGATTACTTTTGATCCAAAACAGGAGGTGATAAAACAATGGATCACACCCAATTAGACCACTACCGCCAAGTGATTGAAACTATCCTCAGTGAATATGCTTCACTGATTTATTCCTATGCAGATATTCACTCAGAAGTGGTGTTTGATCGAACCCGCGATCGCTATTTGTGGATGGATCTAGGCTGGGATAGCGATCGCCGCATTCATGGCTGTCTGGTTCATATTGACCTAATTGATGGCAAAATCTGGATTCAACGAGATGGCACTGAAGAAGGCATTGCTGCCGATTTAGAACGGGCTGGAATACCTAAAGAACACATCGTTTTGGGGTTTCGTCCACCGGAATTAAGACGCTATACCGGCTATGGAGTTGCTTGAGAAGCGATGCCTTCTCTACGAGACGCTACGCGTAGCAAGATCCCGTTCGCGTAGCGTCTCCGACAGGAGAAGGGTACGGCGGGCTATCGCCAACGCGTGTGAGAAAATACATTATTCAGTCGGAAATATAACACTTTCATACAGCAATTCAATCGGACATTCAAATTCAATGCTCGATAAAGCGATCGTATCTCCAGCCTTGTAGGAATAGTAAAGCCACATCCTACCTTCACCCCGACAGTAACGCTCGACGGAGATTTTTTCTGAATCAATCAAGATATACTCTTGCAAACTGGGTATTGTCAGATAATAAGTGAATTTTTCATCCCGATCTTTAGCGCTTGTACCTGGGGAAAGAACTTCGACAATCACCTTGGGATGTTGAATAAATTTGCGGGCATTGAGGTCTTGAGGGTCGCAACTGACAATAACATCAGGATAATAGTAGCGGCTCTGGGGAGTGAGTTGCACTTTCACGTCTGACACATTCACTCGACAACCTCTGAAACGTAAATGGGGGCGTAAGGCAGTGTACAAGTTGAGTGCAATGTCATTATGAGGAATTGTACCGCCTGTCATGGCAAATACTTCGCCATTGGCATATTCGTAGCGAAGGTCTTGCTGAGGTTCCCATTCGAGATATTCCTCAACGGTCATTTCTGGCAGTTGTTGCGGGATGGCGATCATAACTAAGATTTTTCCACACTTGGTTTAATTGTAGCTAAATAGTACCGGCAACAAAGAGCGTTGGCGATAGCCCGCCGTTCGCGTAGCGTAGGCATCGCTAAGGTTCGTAATGAGCAATTAAGAAAATTGATTGCGATCGCACAATCATGTTAGATTATAGTTTGTTGTTTCTCTTAAACACAAAATCTGGACTTTCCTACCCATCTCCTGATTGTGGGAATAAAAAAAAGGACTGGAAAGTTAGATATTTTGAAAAATATGTGCAGCAACACATCTACTTACAGCAGCTTATATGGCTTACGAGATAAGAGTTAGAACCACAATTGAATATGATTGTCAAAGCAAAAATTAAAAAAATATAAATTGCATTTTTACCCTCAAAAAAATGATATGTTAGATACAGAATTGAGTTTCGCTTTTTTTCTGGGGTAGAACAATATAGACTACTCCAGTTTTCACCCTCAAATCCTTGGCATTTATTGCTTTTGACGGGATTTGAGGTTAGCCTGAGTACACATTTAGATAGCTCAAAACCAGTTTAAAGTAGGCTAAAGTCTTTACTGGGTTTGGGTTTTGACTGAGTACAAAAAAATCCTGAACCCCTATCTATAAATACTCGAACCCCAACCAAAAAATACTAGAACCCCTACCCGAAAAAAACTTTTTTAATTCTTGTAATGCTTGAAGAATTAGGGTTTTTATTACTTGAGTACAACCGTAATAAATCCAATAAATTCTAGCCTAGATAGACGCAACATCTGGCTAGAGACGGCTGATATAAATCATATATCGCCAATCACTTAACGCTCTGAAACAAAACGAAGCGAAGAGTGAGTGGAGGGATGACATAGCACTATGCCAAAAGTGAATAGAAGTCGCGGCTGTAAGCACAAATTCTACCCAAGAACCAAACGTTGACACACCAGCCGAAGAACCAGATTTATCCCTGCATTACTTGAAAACAAGTCGCCCAAACCCAGGCGTTTGCAGGCAGTGTGGAAGACGCGACTTCAATTCCTGGGCATAGACATTAGCAACAGCATCTCCCACAGTGGCAGCCAAGTCCACCGACCTTTTGCGAAACTCAATGACATCACCGTCTACACGACTCCTCAACTCCCCCGCCACGGAATCGACAACAACCCAAGCAAAATCAGGTGGTTGCGGTTGCGACAGCACCAGCAGCGCCACAGTGGAAAGGGACGAAAAACTCCAAGAACGCATTGCTAAACATCCCTGCTACAGCGAAGACGCTCATCACCACTACGCCCGGATGCACGTTGCAGTTGCTCCAGCTTGCAACATTCAATGCAACTATTGCAACCGCAAATATGATTGCGCTAACGAAAGCCGTCCTGGAGTAGTTAGCGAATTGCTAACCCCAGAAGAAGCTGCACACAAAGCTTTGGTCATTGGTGGCAAGATTCCTCAAATGACAGTTGTGGGAATTGCTGGCCCTGGCGACCCTCTGGCGAACCCCGAAAAGACTTTCCGCACATTTGAGTTGATTGCAGCGCAAGCACCAGATATTAAGCTGTGTTTATCAACTAATGGTTTAATGCTGCCCGACTACATCGATCGCATTAAACAATTAAATATAGATCACGTTACGATCACCATTAACATGGTAGATCCAGAGATCGGTGCTAAGATTTATCCTTGGGTTCACTACAGACGCAAGCGTTATAAAGGCATTGAAGGCGCGACAATTCTCCACGAAAGACAGATGGAAGGATTGCAAGCCCTCAAAGATGCGGACATCTTGTGCAAAGTTAACTCGGTGATGATTCCCGGAATTAATGACCATCACTTAGTCGAAGTGAATCGAGTCATTCGTGAGAAAGGTGCATTCTTGCACAACATCATGCCATTGATTTCTGCACCAGAACATGGCACACACTTCGGTTTAATTGGTCAACGCGGCCCCACACCTAAAGAACTCAAAGAAGTTCAAGACAATTGCTCTGGTAACATGAAAATGATGCGTCACTGTCGCCAGTGTCGCGCCGATGCAGTCGGGTTATTGGGAGAAGACCGCAGTCAGGAGTTTTCCAAAGAGAAATTCTTGGAAATGGCTCCAGAATATGACATGGAACAACGCGCTACCGTTCACGAAGGGATTGAGAAGTTTAAAGAAGAACTGAAAGTAGCTAAAGACAAGGCGCTTGCTGGCAAGAAATTTGCCAACAGTCCGAAAATCCTCGTTGCAGTAGCAACCAAAGGCGGCGGATTGGTTAACCAGCACTTCGGTCATGCCAAAGAATTCCAAATTTACGAAGTGGATGGAAACGATGCTCGCTTTGTCGGTCATCGCAAAATTGACCAATACTGCCAAGGTGGATACAGCGAAGAAGCTTCCTTTGAGCATATTATGAAAGCGATCGCAGATTGCAAAGCAGTTTTAGTCTCCAAGATTGGTAACTGTCCTCAAGAAAAATTGCAAGAAGCTGGAATACAGACTGTTGAATCTTACGACGTGATTGAAAAGGTTGCTTTGGAGTTTTACGAGCAATACGTTAAGGAATTAGGGAATTAGGAATAGGAAGTAGGGAGTAGGAAATTTCAATATTCACTACTCCCCACTTAACCAATAGCGCTGTCAAGGTGAGTTTTGTGTTTATTAACGTGAGTTCGATGAACCTCTCCCTCCCAGCCTCCCTCTCCGAAACGGAAAGGGAGGAGCAACAAAAAATTCAGCTTTTTGCTCCCCTCTCCGCGTCGGAGAGGGGCTGGGGGAGAGGTCAAATAAGACTTGTCGAACTCACGTTTACGAGCCTCTGAACTCGGAAGTTGCACCTTTTAACTCGGAAGTTGAGCCTCTGAACTCGGAAGTTGCACCTTTTAACTCGGAAGTTGAGCCTTTTAACTCGGAAGTTGAGCCTTTGAACTCGGAAGTTGAGCCTTTTAACTCGGAAGTTGAGCCTCTGAACTCGGAAGTTGAGCCTCTGAACTCGGAAGTTGAGCCTCTGAACTCGAAAGTTGCACCTTTTAACTCGAAAGTTGCACCTTTTAACTCGAAAGTTGAGCCTTTGAACTCGGAAGTTGAGCCTTTGAACTCGGAAGTTGCACCTTTGAACTTGGAATTTTCAAAATTCTAAAAGAACAAGTGAAGATTTTGTTTGAATGAATATGAAATTTAAGCGATATATCACCTTGACAGGGCTACATTTACCATTCCCCACTTCCAAAAAAGGAGAATAATCATGGCTTACAAAATTACTAGCCAGTGTATTTCCTGCAATCTCTGTCTATCTGTATGTCCCACTGGTGCAATTAAGATAGCTGAAGGACAACATTGGATTGACTCTGAACTTTGTACAAACTGCGTTGGTAGCATTCATACCATGCCTCAGTGTAAAGCTGGTTGTCCCACCTGCGACGGTTGCGTTAAGCAGCCTAGCGATTACTGGGAAGGCTGGTTTACCAATTACAACCGCGTAGTTGCTAAATTAACAAATAAACAAGATTACTGGGAACGTTGGTTTAACTGCTATTCCCAGAAATACTCCGAACAGTTACAAAAGCGTCAACCCCAATCAGTGGGATCTGAAGCTTAAATAACAAGACTTACGCAAAAAAGTTCTACAATAGTGGTAATTCATGAATTAACACTACGACAAATCAGGTTTTTGAGACAATTTTGCGTCAGTCCTAAATAATTCGTAATGACGCTCGTTCGTGAAACGTCTCCTTTTGGGAGAAGACTCGCTACTGCTTCGCTAACGTAATTCGTAATTAAAGACAACAATGCAAAAGAACTGCATCTATCTCGATAATAATGCCACCACTAAGGTAGACCCAGAAGTTATAGAGGTAATGCTACCTTACCTCACAGACTATTACGGCAATCCCTCTAGTATGCATAGCTTTGGTGGGCAAGTCGGTAAAGCAGTGAGAACAGCAAGAGAACAACTTGCAGCTATCCTGGGAGCCGATGAGTCAGAAATTGTCTACACAAGTTGCGGTACTGAGGGAGATAACGCGGCGATTCGAGCCGCACTGTTGGCGCAACCAGAAAAGCGGCACATTATCACCACCCAAGTTGAACACCCAGCAGTACTCAATGTCTGCAAACAATTAGAAACCCAAGGTTACACTGTTACCTATCTATCAGTAAATCATCAAGGGCAGTTGGATCTAGATGAACTAGAAGCTTCCTTGACGGGTAACACCGCCCTGGTGACAATTATGTATGCTAATAACGAAACAGGCACAGTTTTCCCGATTGAGCAGATTGGGTTGCGCGTTAAAGAATATGGCGCTATCTTCCATGTAGATGCGGTGCAAGTAGTGGGAAAAATCCCCTTGAATATGAAGACTAGCACCGTGGATATGTTAACCCTGTCTGGTCACAAACTGCACGGGCCGAAAGGAATTGGGGCTTTGTATATCCGGCGCGGGGTTCGGTTCCGTCCCTTCATGATTGGCGGACACCAAGAACGCGGGCGTCGGGCGGGAACTGAGAATGTTCCAGCAATTATTGCCTTGGGCAAAGCTGCCCAACTGGAACTGTTACACTTAGAAGAAGCGACCAAAAGAGAAAGAAGACTGCGCGATCGCCTCGAACAAACTTTACTCGCTACAATTCCCGATTGTGTCGTTAATGGTGACACTACGCAGAGATTGCCAAACACCACAAATATCGGCTTCAAGTATATTGAAGGTGAAGCTATCTTACTATCCTTGAATAAATACGGTATTTGTGCATCTTCCGGTTCTGCTTGCACCTCCGGCTCACTGGAACCTTCCCACGTCCTTCGGGCAATGGGCTTACCCTACACAACTTTGCATGGTTCCATTCGCTTCAGCCTTTGTCGCTACACCACAGAAGCCGAAATCGATCAAGTGATAGAGGTAATGCCCAGTATTGTAGAACGTTTACGCGCCCTCTCACCCTTCAAAAATGATAATGCGGGTTGGCTGCAAGAACAAGAGCAAGCACTGGCACATCGCTAGGGAGTAGGGAATAGGGAGTAGGGAGTAGGGAATAAAGAATTTACTACTCCCTACTCCCCACTCCCCACTCCCCACTCATCACTCAGCACTCATCACTCAGCACTTAATAATATGTGGGACTACACTGATAAAGTATTAGAACTGTTTTACGATCCCAAAAATCAGGGAGCAATCGAAGAAACGGGCGAAACTGGGGTTAAGGTTTCAATGGGAGAAATCGGTAGCATTGCTTGCGGCGATGCTCTGAGATTGCACCTCAAAGTTGAAGTTGAATCTGATAAGATTCTAGATGCTCGGTTTCAAACCTTTGGTTGTACTAGTGCGATCGCATCTTCTAGTGCATTAACCGAAATGATCAAGGGTTTAACCTTAGATGAAGCTCTGAAAGTGTCCAACAAAGACATTGCAGATTACCTGGGTGGTTTACCAGAAGCTAAAATGCACTGCTCTGTCATGGGACAAGAAGCGTTAGAAGCCGCTATCTATAATTATCGTGGTATACCTCTAGCTAGCCATGATGATGACGATGAAGGCGCGTTAGTTTGCAGTTGCTTTGGAATCAGCGAGTCCAAAATTCGCCGCGTCATTCTAGAAAATCATCTCACGGATGCTGAACAAGTAACAAATTATGTAAAAGCTGGTGGCGGATGCGGTTCCTGTCTGGCGAACATTGATGATATAATCAAATCAGTTCAACAGGAATACGCCTCACCTGACCTCAACAACTATGGCGTAAAAGTTGCCACAGAAATTGTTACATCTAAAGAGCGATCGCTAACCAACGTCCAAAAAATTGCTCTAATTCAAAAGGTTCTCGATGAAGAAGTCAGACCCGTACTCATCGCTGACGGGGGAGACGTAGAACTCTATGATGTTGAAGGCGATCGCGTTAAAGTTGTACTGCAAGGTGCTTGCGGTTCCTGTTCTAGTAGTACAGCAACTCTGAAAATTGCGATCGAAGCCAGATTACAAGATCGTGTCAGCAAGAGCCTTGTAGTCGAAGCAGTTTAGGAATTGCTGTAGGACTTAACGTACTCTACAAATACGCCCTAATATGCATTCAGCCAGGAACAGAAAGTAGGATTTGAACCACATAATTGTCTTCTCATCAATGCTTCAATCCTACCGACAACCGATAGCTAAATTAGCTATTACGGCTAACAGCATATAGGCTTCATAGATTAAGCAACCTACTTGCGAATTTCATCATCCAACTCGCTTCAAAGGAACAGGATATGAGTACATTGTACGACAAACTTGGCGGACAACCGGCTCTTGAACAAATAGTAGATGAACTCCACAAACGCATTGCCACAGACAGCCTCCTCAATCCCATTTTTGCTGGTACAGATATGGTCAAGCAACGTAATCATCTAGTTGCTTTCTTATCTCAAATATTTGAGGGGCCAAAGCAATACACCGGTCGTCCAATGGACAAAACCCACGCTGGAATGAATTTACAGCAACCACACTTCGATGCGATCGCCACGCATCTGGGTGAAGCAATGGCTGTGCGTGGAGAGTCAGCAGAAGACACCAAAGCTGCACTAGAGCGCGTCTCAAATTTAAAGGGCGCTATTTTGAACAAGTAATAGGATTTGTGCATTGATTGTTGACAAAATCAAGTCCTATTTAGTTTTTCAAGCTGAAACACATTATGACGTATTTGTAAATTGCGTAATCTCTTAGTCATTAGTAATTTGACTAATGACTAGGGACAAAAGAAAAAAAATTTAGCCAGGAAATATATGTACTTACTTTCGATCATTTTAGCTGTAGAGCGATCGCCCCCGGCATCGTTCTACATACCCTCACTGCTGTAGCTCAACAGGTGTGAGAGCCAAAAAACCCAAAAAACCCACCAATCAATTGCAGGATAACACGAATCATGACTGACGAAAAAATTAGACAGATAGCTTTCTACGGTAAGGGCGGTATTGGTAAATCTACCACTTCCCAAAACACCTTAGCAGCTATGGCAGAAATGGGTCAACGCATCCTCATCGTCGGTTGCGACCCTAAAGCTGACTCCACCCGTTTGATGCTGCACAGCAAGGCTCAAACAAGCGTTCTTCAATTGGCTGCTGAACGTGGTGCAGTAGAAGATATAGAACTCCATGAAGTAATGCTGACCGGCTTCCGGGACGTTCGTTGCGTAGAATCTGGTGGTCCAGAACCCGGAGTAGGTTGTGCTGGTCGTGGTATCATCACCGCCATCAACTTCTTAGAAGAAAACGGTGCTTATACAGACGTTGACTTCGTATCCTACGACGTATTGGGTGACGTTGTGTGCGGTGGTTTTGCTATGCCTATTCGTGAAGGCAAAGCCCAAGAAATCTACATCGTTACATCAGGTGAAATGATGGCGATGTACGCTGCTAACAACATCGCTCGTGGTGTTCTCAAGTATGCTCACACTGGTGGCGTGCGTTTGGGTGGTCTGATTTGTAACAGCCGTAACGTTGACCGGGAAATCGATCTCATCGAAACCCTGGCAAAACGCTTGAACACCCAAATGATTCACTACGTACCTCGTGACAACATTGTTCAACACGCAGAATTGCGTCGGATGACCGTGAACGAGTACGCACCTGATAGCAATCAAAGTCAAGAATATCGCGCATTAGCCACCAAGATTATCGAGAACAAGAATCTCACCATCCCCACACCTATTGAGATGGAAGAGTTAGAAGAGTTGTTGATTGAATTTGGTGTTCTCGAAAGCGAAGAAAATGCTGCAATGTTGATTGGCAAGAGTGCTGCTGAAGTTCCTGTAGTATAATTCGCTGCTAAGAAATAATGCTTTAGCACAAGGAAAAAGGAAGAGTTTCATATCTTCCCTTTTACCTTCTCCCTTCCATTTCCCCCCTAACCTTAGAGGGGACTCCTAGTCCCCCTATGCCCCGATCCTTACGAGTCACAGAGGCTAAGTATGACACCTCCAGAAAACCAAAACATCATCGAAGAAAGAAAAGAACTGATTAAAGAAGTTCTCAGTGCTTACCCAGAAAAAGCTGCTAAAAAGCGCGAAAAACACTTAAACGTATACGAAGAAGGTAAGTCCGACTGCGGCGTTAAGTCTAACATCAAATCCCTTCCTGGTGTAATGACCGCTCGTGGTTGTGCTTACGCCGGTTCTAAAGGTGTGGTCTGGGGTCCTATTAAGGACATGATCCACATCAGCCACGGGCCTGTAGGTTGCGGTTATTATTCTTGGTCTGGTCGTCGTAACTACTACATCGGCACCACAGGTATTGACTCCTTTGGTACCATGAACTTCACCTCCGATTTCCAAGAACGAGATATCGTTTTTGGCGGAGACAAGAAACTTGTCAAGCTCATCCAAGAACTTGATGTACTTTTCCCCCTCAACCGTGGTGTTTCCATTCAATCTGAATGTCCCATCGGTCTAATTGGGGATGACATCGAAGCTGTTGCTCGGAAAACATCGAAAGAAATTGGCAAGCCAGTTGTACCTGTGCGTTGCGAAGGCTTCCGGGGTGTTTCCCAATCTTTGGGACACCACATTGCTAACGACATGGTTCGTGACTGGGTGTTCACCAGATCCGACCAAGCTAAGAAAGACGGTACACTTCAGTTTGAAGGTACTCCTTATGATGTAGCCATCATTGGTGACTACAACATCGGTGGTGATGCTTGGGCGAGCCGCATCCTGTTAGAAGAACTCGGCTTGCGCGTAGTCGCTCAGTGGTCAGGTGATGGCACCATCAACGAAATGTTGATGACTCCCAATGTGAAGATGAACCTCATCCACTGCTACCGGTCGATGAACTACATCAGCCGTCACATGGAAGAAGCTTATGGTATACCCTGGTTGGAATACAACTTCTTCGGCCCCACTAAGATTGCTGAATCTTTACGGGAAATTGCTTCTAAGTTTGACGAGACAATCCAAGCGAACGCTGAGAAGGTAATCGCCAAGTATCAGCCCACAATGGACTCGATCCTTGCTAAGTATTACCCCCGCTTGGAAGGTAAGACTGTCGCCATCATGGTTGGTGGTCTACGTCCTCGCCACGTTGTCCCAGCTTTCCAAGATTTGGGCATGAAGATGATAGGTACTGGTTATGAGTTCGCTCATAATGACGATTACAAACGTACCACTCACTACATCGAAAACGGCACCATCGTTTATGACGACGTTACCGCTTACGAATTCGAGGAATTTATCAAAGCGTTGAAGCCTGACCTTGTAGCTTCTGGTGTGAAAGAGAAGTACGTCTTCCAAAAGATGGGTCTTCCTTTCCGTCAAATGCACTCTTGGGATTACTCCGAACCTAGCGATCGCACTTCAACATCACATAATGCAAGGCTTTCTAGCGACGGGAGAATAAAGAGCCTATTTCTAGCCTAAATGCAAGTTGCAGGGTTATTTAGGAACAATCTGTTTTTACGCTTTAGATAATATAACTCTTATTCAGTCTAGTTTTTAGATTTTGCTTGCATTTTGCTTAAATAATAACTGTAAAATGAAAGACTATTTAGAATGACGATTCTTTAGATTAAATGGTGCGATAGATTTCTCAAAAGTCCTACGATCGAATTCTTCATAACCTTTACCCCGACTCTCTTTCAAGCATTTCTGAAGGCTAAAAATTTTTATCCAGTCTGAAATTCATAAATCCAGGTTTTATAAGGCTTTGATAAATCTTGTGATAAATCCGGGAAAAGTCAGTACTACTTAGTATTGTTTTGCTTTTCGATAATCTTTATCGTTTGTAGGAAATCCTTCGGCATTACTGTTTACGGTATTGTACTTCTCATTAATTATTTCTACTTGTTTCACCAGCCCTGGTAAATCAATCAAATTATCAGCAAAGGCTGCCAATACCTGTTCGGATTCACGCTGAACTTCAAGATAATTATTAGCAATTCTTCTATGTCCCTCAAAGAGTTTTTCAAAGTTAAAAAAAGTTTGTATACCACCGCAAACAGCAGCAATCATAGCCATAAAGCCGCTTACCCACTTTGTAATTTCTGGTAAAGTGTTTGAAGCAGTTATAAATAATACAGATCCTAAAATCACATTGATAAGTATTGCCGCAGAGCCGAAGATGTTGTTGTAAAATTTGTTTCTTTCGGCAGCATTAAAGTGTTGATGCTTATTAAGACGGGCATTTTTGCTAATTTGCCTCAAAAAAATGAGCGTTTCGGGTGGTGGAGCATCAAACTTTGCATTTGTCATAAAGATAATTCACATTTCAATAGTAACCCAACTTGTGGGTTATCTGAGATCGAGTGCTTCGCACTCTGAGATTGTATCATGAGCAAGATATTATATTTAAAACCAGGGTAAGCGTATCTAAATTAATAATTTTCACAAAAATCTTGGTTAATGTAATGCGACGCCGAACAGCCCGTCGTAGACATCGCACTAAAGGAAGTAGACCGTTGTTGCGATCGCCTTTAAAGATTGTGTGTGAGATGTATAAGAAGTAGACCGTTGGTGCGATGTCTGCGACGGGCTTCGCCTACGCCCTCATTCGCCAATAAACTAGGCGATGTCTGCGACGGGCTACGCCTACGCATTAAACCGTCCAATCCTCAATTAACAAGCCGGGTAATTTGCCTAAATGCCGATGATTGTGCGTTAATAAAACTAATTTACGAGATAGTGCGATCGCTGAGTAGCCCGTCGTAGACATCGCAGTAAAAAAAGTAGACTATTCTTGCGATCGCTGCTTCAATAACGTTTTGCTTACTTCCGACACTCAATTAGACAACAAGATCGCAAAGCCTTCTTGGGTGAAGTGTTTATCGTGTGTCAGTACCTCTATGATCTCTAGTTGGCGCATAGTGTGCATAGAAATGCAATCTGTCAAGCTATAGCCTTTATCGAAGCGTTGAGAATACAGAGCTAGACCAGCTAAAAAGGATTCGCGTGTTTGTGGAATAACTTGAACCTGATCATTTTGCAGAATGCTTTGTGCTAGTTGAAATATTCCGCTTCGGGTGTATCTACCAGCAGTTGAGAAATAATTCACAAACTCAGTCAGCACCTCATCGGTTGTAATCAGTTTTGTTTGCATCAGCGATTTGTGTATGTCTTGAGTGCGGACGTGCCATGCATCTCGTGGATTAGCAAGTGCTATCCAGTAAAACGTGTCTACGAAAACAAAATTCATGCTGATGTTTTTGGAGTTCCGTAGAGATACTGGTCGTGCTGCTCTGCGCTATCTGTGTGCAAGTTAACAAGTTCTTCAGAAGGAATACTCTGAGCAAATTGCTCGAACTCGTTGAAGAGATTTTGTAAGGAGTTATCCGCTTCAAGAGGAGAAGCAATTACTTGGGTGCTATCTGCTTCCTGAATACTATCTTGATTAGAACCTTGGAAGCTAGGTTGCGCCTTTACAGACTGCAAAATGTATAAAATTGCTTCAATCAGTTCCTCTGGTGCTTGCTCAATTTCTCGAAGAAGTTGCTCTTTCGCCGTCATTGCTGATACCCTCAAGCAAATACTTTAAATTGTACTATTAAGTTGAACTGCGATCGCCTTTAAAGATTATCTGTCAGATAAACAAGAAGTAAACCGTTGTGGCGATGTCTGCGACAGGCTATTCGGCGTCGCCCTAAACCGATAATAAACTAGGCGATGTCTGCGACGGGCTATTCGGCGTCGCATTAAACCGTCCAATCCTCAATTAACAATCCAGGTACTTTGCCCAAATCCCGATGATTGCGCGTTAATAAAACTAATTTCAGATGATCTGTATCTAACAAATATTTCATGGCTCATCCTGAATTTCGATTATTAGCTCCTCGCCTTGACGAATCGCACGTCCATAAGCGAGTACCTCTTCAAACGCAGGCTCGTCTTTGAAGGAAGCTGTAATTTGTTGCAGCCAATTGGTTGGTTGAGAAGCTGTTACTTGTTTTTGCAACTCTGTCACCGCCGCTTCGACAGCTGCGAGACGTTCTTCCAGAGAAATATTAGTTGACATTTGAGGTTTTCCTTAACTGCATTACGCCTATCTGAAGAATAACGAGTTAGAGTAAGCGGTGGCAACTCTCTCGAAGGTAATAAAGATATTTAATTGCTTTTATGAGCGATCGCTTTCACTCGATAACAGTTAGAGATTGTGTGTGAAATGCATAAGAAGTAGACTGTTGGTGCGATCGCCTTAACTCGACAACATTTAAAGATTATCTATGAAATGCACAAGAAGTAGGCCGTTGGTGCGATGTCTACGACGGGCTACGCCTACGCCTTTACTCGACAACACGCCACTGTATATTTATACTGGGTGAAGTTAAGCGATCGCCTCTAACTCAGGAATATACTCAGTTTCGTAGTTTTCAATTAAAACACCGATAACTTCCATTAGAGACGCGAGTGGATGTGTCTCGTCTTCACCAACTTGATCGATGAGACAATCAAGGATCTCAACTAAGCGTTCATATTGCTCTTCTGTGTGAGGAACAAAGACGTTTTCCGCGATAGATGGCCAAGCGGTGATGGTTTGATCAAGGTTGAAACTTTGCATTATTCTTTCCACTTTCCTTCATCATATTCTGAATGCGTTAACACAGCCCGAATGTAGACTTTTTGACGGTTGTAATGAATTGCAGCAATGAGTCGAACTTTGTTACCACCAATGTTAAATACTGTCAGTTTACCGACTTGATCTGCTGATGGAAACATTTCACGGAGTTCTACAAATGTGGCAAACTCATTTCCCTTGATTAATCCATACCACTGAGCCAAGGCGTTATTTGTATCTGGATAAAGTTTAGCAAATTCATTCAGCCGTTTACGAGTAATAACGTGCATCTAAAAATCCCTGATGTCTTAATAATTTTGTTATCCATATAACTCACCTCCCACTGCTAATCTTAATATTTTAATCATTACCACAACTCGAAAACACGGCACTGTATATTTAGATATTGTGTGTGAGATGCACAAGAAGTAGACATCGTAGTAAAAAAAGTAGACTATTGTTGCGATGTCTGCGACGGGCTTCTCTACGAGACGCTCTTCGCGTTCGCCTACGCCCTCACTCGACAATAAACTAGGCGATGTCTGCGACGGGCTATTCGGCGTCGCATTAAACCGTCCAATCCTCAATTAACAATGCGGCTACTTTACTAAAATCCCGATGATTGCGCGTTAATAAAATTAATTTACGGGATAGTGCGATCGCATGACATAACGTTATAACAATAGTGCGATGCCTGCGGCGGGCGAAGCCATCGCACTGAATAATCCTCGGTTTTCTACAGCAAGTTTAACCGATCACTTCTATGCTTCGGCTTCAATACCTTGTTGTGGTGCGGATTCTGAAATTTTTGTCTGCTGCTCTCTGTACTGAATAAGGTGGGGATATTGCTTCTGAAGTTGAATGTAATAATTTACCAACTTCTGGGGGTTGTGTTCATTCTCCTGAGATATAAGATGGCGAATTTTACGTATTTGGCTGATTGCCTCATCATTCTTCGTCATTTTGCGCTCCTATTAACTCTAATAGCGTAACTAGCGTTGGAACGAATAACCCCAGCATAACGTTCAGTCGTCGGATATGCCCAAACTTATTGGCGTTTGCCAAGTGACGACAATTCCAGGTTAAGAGAAAATCACATTTATGATACGAAGCTAGGGCAAGATGTAGTGCATCTCCAAGTGGATCTTTGGGCATCAGTTGTTGCTGAATATACACTTCAACGATTTCAGCGATTGCAGATTCAATCGGGAGAAATAACAAGCCACAATCAGTTCTATTGCTTCGCTCTTGCCAGGAAAGTTACCTCGATTGAGTTCATCCAGCACTGCAAGACTGGTTACAAGCACATAGTTGTCATTTGCATCAGCTCCACCATTCCCGTGTCCAGTCCCGCCGCGCCACCATATCAGCTTCAGTACGTGCCTCGTAATAAAAACTGGGAATGGAAGTTTCAATGTAAACTTTTGGCTTCATTGCGATAAGGAGTGATATAAATAAACGGCTTGATCATCTTGGACAATGCCTGCTGCAATATTACCGTCTTTAATTTACTACCTAAGCGATCGCCCCAAATCGACAAGATTTAGTGTGAGATGCACAAGAAGTAATCCGTCATGCGATGTCTACGACGGGCTACGCCTACGCCTTTACTCGACAACACGCCACTGTATATTTATACTGGGTGAAGTTAAGCGATCGCCTCTAACTCACGAATGTGTTCAGTTTCGTAGTTTTCAATTAAAACACCGATAACTTCCATTAGAGAGGCGAGTGGATGCGTGTCATCTCCACCAATTTGATCGATTAGACAATCAAGGATCACAACCAAGCCTTTATATTCCTCTTCTGTATGAGGAACAAAGAGGTTTTCGGCAATGGATGGCCAAGTTGAAACTTTGCATTATTCCTTCTAGAGTGATATTCCCTAATACACTTGAGGAACAAAAAACTGTTCATTACGGGGGGCGCGAAGATAATCCTCTGCCACAGGTCTAGACGGAAGCTCTAAGGGAGGAGGTGTCATATCTTCGTAAGGAACTTTACTCAACAAATGATGAATGCAGTTGAGCCGCGCCCGTCTTTTATCATCTGCTTCAATCGTAAACCAGGGGGCTTCTGGAATATTGGTGTAAGCAAACATGGCATCTTTTGCTTTGGAGAATTCTACCCAGCGATTACGTGATTCCAAATCCATCGGGCTGAGTTTCCAGCGCCTTGCTGGATCGTGGCTGCGAGAAAGAAAGCGTTGCTCTTGTTCTTCATCGCTGACTGAGAACCAGTACTTGATTAAAACAATGCCCGATCGCACCAGCATTCGTTCAAATTCCGGGCAAGATTGCATGAATTCTTCATATTCTGCTTCGGTACAAAAACCCATCACCCGTTCAACCCCGGCTCGATTATACCAACTGCGATCGAACAGGACTATTTCGCCTGCTGTCGGAAGATGTTGCACGTAACGCTGAAAATACCACTGAGTTTTCTCGCGATCAGAGGGGGTTCCTAAGGCAACTACACGACAGCCACGAGGATTTAGTGGGTCGGCAATACGTTTAATTACTCCTCCTTTGCCGGCAGCATCGCGCCCTTCAAATATTACGACAACCCGATAGCCGACGTGCTTAATCCAGTATTGCATTTTAACTAGCTCAATCTGGAGTTGCTCTAGTTTAGTTTCAAAAGTACTTTTGGAAATTTTCTTGGCAAAAGTTTCAGTGCTACCATCAAAAATCCGTTTTGATTTTTTAGATTTTTTCTTGTCTTTTGTCTTTGATAAGCTTTCTATTAAGCCTGTAGCGGGTTGAGCTAGATCATTATTTTGCTGGTTTTTAACTTCATCAATTGACATCGCAGTGACTCCATGCCATTGAGTCGGCATAATTATAGTTTATCTATAAAGTATATATTTTAATCCGAATTAGTGTAAATATACACCTTCGCAACTATTACTACAACAAAAATTTAAAATATATTTGAGCGAGTTCAGCTATTAATGTGTTGCCAGAATATTTATTACCGATGTTGGTCAATGGGCTTTGTCTGACTTGTTAACCAAAAACCCGCTAGAGCGATCGCACAGATTAAATTACAAAGCCCAACTTTATTTTACAGGTTCCTGCTATTTTTGTCGAACAGTTTTAGGCGCTACTCCGAGCAGATGTTTAAACTGGTTTTGGCTTACAAATTAACTACTGAATTGCTGGACAATTGTCTGCACAATTGCCAAAATTGCTCCGACATTATCTAAGTAATATCTTTGCTGATCAAGCAAAGCCACTTTTTGAGAAAGTTGAAGAAACTGCCATACTTCTCCTGTTGTCACGCATCCATATACAGTAATTTCTGCTTGGTTAGATGAACGATTGAATAAATCCGCCGCCACCATTTGCGCTATACACTGTCCTAAACCAGCTTCAACATCATTTTTCTTCGCTTCCACCACACTAATAATTGGCGATCGCAGTGGTAATACAGGTGGAGCTATTGCTAAAATAAAATCACATTCCCCAATCAAACCCTGTGCAGGATCAACGTCAAGTCTTTGTCCTGAAAAAATAGCCAAACTATCTTGGCTAATATCACGGCAGGCCAGTAGAATCGGTACAATAATAAACTCGCTCCGAGCCTTTTCACTAATTAGAGATAACTGGGTTCGTTTTCCTAGAGTTTCATTTAACCAAGAAGGTATAGAAATAGGTATGAGCTTGGGAAACAGATCAGCCTCTTGGGTAGTGATTCCCAAAACAGCCGAAACCTTTTCTAAAGTAAAATCGCTGTACGCCATAGTTTTGCGGTGCTTTTAGTGTATGACGTTTTCAATCAAAGAGAATTGCTTCTATTTTACCCCTGTTCTACAAGCGATCGCACGATGCTATAATTACAGTACCTCGTCATACTTGTTACCCTCAAACACTATTTTTACTGAAGGTTCGTTGTATTATTTTTGGGCAACTCAGGACGTTTAAGTAAAGCTCGTACTATTCTAGTATCTTTTTTTATGTCACGTTTTAAGCTGATATGAAGATAAAAATCATCATTATCGATGTGAAATTCATCAAGCTTCATTCCCAATCGTTCAACAGCTAACTCGAATGCTTTCTTATTTGATGGATTAATACAAAGCGATCCGCCTTTCGATTTCAACATGATTTGTATATTCTTTGCCAATCGACCAGCTTTATCAAGCTTGCTTGTGTTCTGTTCTCCACTCACTTGACTGCTATGGGATGGAGAGATGGACTTACATTTCTTCTGCTTTTCAGTCTTGTGAGAAGGCTTTGGCTCCAACTGCTGCCTAGAGTTGCCTTGAATAGCCTCAGATTTAATTATAAACCCTGTTATGCAGCTACCACACATGAAGTCTCCATCATCATAAATGCCGTCAAATAAATCAAATGCCATTGCACAATAGTCACATATTGGCATAATCTTCCTTCACCCTCTACAGCTATTTGCTGCTGACACTCTAGCTCAGGTTGTCATAATATACAAAATTTTTATACAAAACATTATATTATACACTTAATACGTATATATACTATAAGGTTTAAGCTAACTAGAGACAAGCAACTTTTACACGTTGGGTTAGGCGCGATCGCAAACCTTTGCTTACAATTCAATTTACCAATAGGCAACCTAACCGAACACTTAAGCTTCAATAACCAAATCGCTACGGATTCATCCGAATCAAGTCTGTCAAAATACTATCCAAACTGCCGTTAACTTGAATCCGATCAATCTTCTCTGCAATGCGCTCTAGCACTTCAAGTTCCTTTAAACGCAATGCGACGGGGTTATCCTCCATCACTTTGGCAGTGTTTAGCATACTGCGAGTAGCAGCAGTTTCTTCTCTACGTCTGACTACGTTTGCTTGAGCGGCTTTTTCTGCCTCGACTACTTTGCTCAAGATAGCCTTAATCTCACCAGGTAAAATAATATCTTTGACACCTACAGAATCTACTTCAATGCCGTAGTCTGCGGCTTTTTGGCGAATGTATTCAGAGATACTTCTATCAATTGCACCTTTATCTTCTAATAAAGCATCTAAACTTCGTTCGCCAACCGCACCACGCAAAGCAAATTGTAATTCTTTGTATAAGAACCCGGAAATATCTGATAACCCGTTTTTTGCCCTCAATGGATCTTGGATGCGGAAGCCAGCCGTCAAATTCAACCGCAGAGGTACTTTATCTTTAGAGAGGATGTCTTGACCGGATACTTCCATATTTTGTAGTCGCAGGTCAATGGTTTCGGTTTGAAAAGAGCGACCAAATAACCACCAAGCGTGTACCCCTGGCGATCGCTGCCCTTGAAACTCTTCATTAATATATAATAGTCCAATATGTTGTGCCGGAACTTGGCAAATATGCAAACAGTTGCGACTGAGCAATTTCACTTCTGTTGACCCTTCAACCAACTCAGCCACCAAGCCAGGCTGTAACTGAGCATCGGCGCTGATATCAATAATTTCCACTTCCACACCCTGCCAAAATAGCTTGCGACTTGTGGGTGGCAAAATAGAAATCACTTTCCCTCGATACCGCACAATTGCAACTTGTGAAGTCAGTAATTGCACTATTTCACAGTAGGCAGCAACAAAGTCAGGATGTTTTTCAATGAGTACATCTTCGAGGGGAAAGTCTGGGTTAGGCACAATCCGGCTGAGAGTTCGGACTGTAACATCCCTATTTATTGACCAAAAAGCATACTCTCCTGGTTCTAGAGGTCGTACAAAATTGTTTTGCAGATATAGTAAACCAATCTCATACTCGGAGATTTGGAACTTTTTTAGTCCATTCAATGTAACTGAGCGCAATTGCTGTACAAAGGAAGTAGGCAATTCCCAGCTTTCTTCCAAGTTGAAAAGATAAGATTCTACCTCAATAAAACCGCGCCAAAAAGCAATCAATTGATTTGGTGCAACGCTTATCCAATTCTGACCACAACGGACTAAAGCAGCTTGGTTGAATGCGGTTCTGATAATTAATAAATATTGTTGCAATTCAGCCTGATGATCTCGCAACAATAGTTCTAGGTTTTCAATCTGAGCTTGTGGCTGTTTGAGGTCATAGGTTTTGACTTGCCAATGCCAACCAAAATAAGTATGTGTACCAGGCTGCAAAATTTTCTTAAAGTCACTGCGATGATATAAGATGGCGATTTCGTTAGGTTTGATATAAAATGTTTTCCACATAGTAATTTGCATAAATAATTTGCCCGATACCTTAGATAAGTTACGCGATGCCTGGGGTGGGCGTAGCGATCGCAACCAGCTAAGAAGATTTGATAAAGACATTTATAACCTTCCTTGAACTCAAATACCACCTGCGATTTAAATTGCCGTCTCACAGCTTAAGTATTGGAGTTTACAACCTTATCAAAAAAGGCTAAAGGATTGGTTTTACCTGCTCGTACTACTATATACTACAAAAGTTTTTTACTCTGCCAGTGCAAATGTTTACAGTTCAGGTGTGGGCAAAAGTTTCTCCAAAGCTGGATTAAGATTGCTGTTACTTTTCCCAGATTGCTCAATGGCAATCTAGAAAAAGAGAACCACGCTCAAATATACCGTTCGGTTGCTAATCTAGAATCCCCGAAGGAAAACTAAATGTAAGAAACGAAGGGACATACTCAAGTTAGGGAGAAATGCAGTTGCGCTTGCTCCTTGACTGTGGCTACCGAACATCACCCTTACGAATAATGACCGACAGCAAAACACTTGCACCGCAGAGTTTGGAAAATGACGGACTCGAACCGTTTGGGGATTTCTCCCGTACCATGTTGTCTACCGTGACAGAGTAGTGTCTTTTGACCCGGACAGGGTTTTGGGTGAAAGTATAGGAATTGAACCTACAACACATCGATTATGAGTCGATCGCTCTAACCAATTGAGCTAACTTCCTTTGGAGTTTGATACAGGAGTCGAACCTGTGACCCATCGATTATAAGTCGATCGCTCTACCATCTGAGCTAATCAAACGATGGTATAGTTTAAAGCACTCGGCGGTATACGCTCATAGCAAAACTTGGCGCACCAGTCAGGTATAAAACCTGAACTATAGCTTTGTAACTTTGTTACTATCCCGCTCCAAATTTAGCATATAGAAATATGTAGGTGTAGCCTGTATTAGCGATGTCTACGACAGTCATTGAACTTTGTAAAAGTGTGGGCTACACCTACACCCCAATTTAATATATGTTTCAATACCTTTGCCAAAATAAGAGCCAACAAAAATTTGGGCAAAAATGGCAAAATGACCCATACATAAGCGTTTAGCTTATAAGGTAGCTTGGAATATCAAACCCTTGATACTACGGACAATACGTTAAAAAACCTTGTGGGAAACCTTGAAGGAATTTTTAGGACTTATTGTTTTTGCCAAGCCTCAGAGAAAAGGGAGTTCAGATATCAACTCACCCTCGTAAATTGGCAAAGGTATTGTGTTTACGATTCATTTTTATGGCTCAATCTGGGAAAGCCAAACCAGTCATTGGATCACGGATATATAACCCTAATGTGAGACTACGCATCGCTTCATCCCAAACGGGTATTAGCGGCTCTGCTTGATCTGCCCAATAATCGAATGTTATCAAGCACTGAACATTTGACCCCAAACCAATGCAAGTCCGCGAAAAAGCTTCGCGTGGTTCTTCCTGAGTGTCAATAAACTTCATCTCTGTCCAGACAATCCTGGCGGTTTGGCGCTTGATAGTAAAAATTTCTCCCCTAGCAATAACGTTGCGACTGTCGTCTTCCATGACTTTCTTCAAAGTGGATTTGAGCGGAAACTGGCTCCAGTCATTGGGTGGCAGGCGATTAAAAGATACTTCTAGGCAGCAATCATCGTCAGGCGGTTTTTTATCGAGGAACTTAAATGATTTTTCTTGTGGTTCAAAAACCCAATCCTGGGGAACATTGAAACGAACAGATCCCCGATCTGCTACAAAAATTTTGTAGCCTGATGGAGATTCCCAGCGATGGTCAGGTTTGAGTTCAAGCGTTTCTTTAATCCACTGGAGATTGCTTTTTTTACGCTTTGCCATAGTGTTTTTGCAAGTTTGCTCAAGAGTGCGTAGGCGTAGCCTGTCGTAGACATTGCCCTCTTTGTTAATGTTATCAAATTGCTAGTATTTTGAATAACTCTTATATTAAAGAAATAAATATATAAGATTTTAGAGATTTTATATCAAGGAATCCAAGGTAAAACTTAGCATTGTGATTAAAATTTCAGCTTTCAACATTAAAATCTTAGCAGCAGTGTTCATGGTTATGGATCATGTCTGCTATTTGTTCATGCCAGACTTTCTAATCTTGCACTTTATTGGGCGATTGAGCTTTCCCCTCTTTGCATGGCTTCTAGCTAAAGGCGAAAAACACACCCAAAATGTGTACCGCTATGGGAGCAGGCTATTAATTACAGCAATTATATCTCAGCCAATCTATAGTTTTGTTTTCCAGAGATTATCATTTAATATTCTCTTCACGCTTTTTCTTGGACTTGTGATGTTGCGCTTAGTAAAGCGTTACCCGCAATTGTGGCAGCAATTAATAATTACTGGATTGTGTGCAGTAGTTTCTGAGAGTTTGGGCTTTGAGTATGGAGGATATGGGATTGGAGTAATTTTATTGATGTCTCTAACAGACAAACTGAAGCCCAGAATATGGTTGCTCTGCTGGTGCATCTTTCACTTAATTTTTCTAATTATACCTACGCATTCTATATTTCAAAATTGGGCAATTTTTGCAGGACTCATTGTTTTTCAATTCAATGGTAAGCAAGGTTCACGAGCTAGATGGTTTTATGTGTTCTACCCGGCTCATTTAATAATTTTAGGTATAATCAATTATTTAATCCAGTCCAGGTAGGATTGAGGATTTGATAAGCGATCAACCACTTCGTTAATGTTATCAAATGGCGGCGTTGCTAAATCAAAGTATGTATAAAATTCAAAAATTTAGTTTCTCAAACTCCTCTTCTCTGTGCATCTGGAACTCAAGTCGGGGAACCCGACGCACTGACTCGGCTATACAAACGTAGACGCTTTGCGGCTTCCCGCAGGGTAGTCTGCGTAGTCTGCGGATTCTGCGAATTTATTAGCTTTTCAATCATTCTGGGTACTCTAGCATTTAGAGGTAACCTCAATTGTCAGGTAACGCTTCTAACTTCACCATATTAATTAACCTAATCTTCTTCAAAAAAACCATGAACCAACCCCGGCTAATCATTCTTTGTACAGGCAATTCTTGCCGCAGCCAAATGGCTGAGGGCTTTTTGCGAGAATTAGCTGACGATTTATTTGATGTCCAAAGTGCAGGCATGAATCCCGCTACAGAGGTACATCCCCTGGCGGTAAAGGTCATGTTGGAAGTAGGTATTGACATTTCTGGCAATACCTGTAAACACATTAATACTTTCTTTGATGAGCTAATCGATATTGTCCTTACTGTCTGCGATCATGCTGATCAGAGTTGCCCTGTTCTGCTTGCTTCAACCAAGCGCCATCACTTCAGTTTTCCAGATCCGGCTGCTGCTGAAGGAACAGAGGATGAAAAACTAGTTGTGTTTCGTGCAATCCGGGACGATATTAGTCGTGTCTTTTTAGCCTATGTTGCAGGAAGGCGCGATGCCCTCTGATCTTCACTCCAAACACCCAGCCTAACCATACTCAGTATGTTTGACTTACCAATGGTCGTAACACAAGCCCTTGCTAATCGCCAGGATTTATTTATGGCGCTGATTGATCGAGCCGGACGGCTTTTGTGGGCTAACCAGACATTTGCTTCTTACAGTAAACTGTCAATTGAGGAATTGCTTGGGCAAAAGTTTTTCCATATCCTATCGCCGAATTCTCAAAATTTGCCTCAACAAACCTATATTCGAGAGCAGCTGATTAAAGGCGAGAGCTTTAAGTTTGAGTTTGCTTATCACCGTGATGATCATTCCACTCAATCATGGCTTTTGATGGATGGGCAGCCAATTAGGAATTCAGAGGTAATTATTAGTCAATACTCTCTTTTGGCAACAGATATCACCTTACGAAAGCAGGCAGAAGTTGATCTCAAAGAAGCAAAAAGTCTGTCAGAGCAAATCAATCAAGAACTGGAAGTGCGTGTTCAAGAACGTACATCTGCACTTATTCAAGAAAAAGAGAAAGCAGAACAGGCACTTAAGCAACTCCAGCAGATGCAAATGCAACTTATTCAAACTGAAAAAATGTCGGCTTTGGGCAATCTTGTGTCTGGGGTAGCTCATGAGATTAATAATCCAGTGGGCTTTTTAGCAGGCAATCTGCAACCAGCAAGAGATTACGTACAAGACTTGTTTAGCTTGATTGACTTATATCAAGATAAATACTCCACTTTTGATCCAGATATTTATGCCAAAATTGAAACAATTGATTTGGAATATTTGCGAGAAGATTTACCAAAGCTGATTAGTTCTATGAAGGAAGGGGTAAATCGCCTCCAAGACATTAGCACTAGTTTGCGTATCTTCTCACGAACTGATAGCGATCGCCCCATTTCTTTTAACATTCACGAAGGTCTAGATAGTACTCTATTGATTCTTAAACACCGCCTGAAAGCCAATGAGATTCGACCGGAAATTGAAGTGGTAAAAGACTATGGAGATTTGCCCTTAATAGAATGTTATGCTGGACAACTGAATCAGGTATTTATGAACTTGTTGGCAAATGCAATCGATGCCTTAGAAGAATCGAATCAAAAGCAGGGATGGAGTTTTGAAGATATTAAAGCCAATCCTAATCAAATCGGAGTTCGTACAAAATTATCTGAAGATCAACAACAGGTTTTGATTCACATTTCTGATAATGGGCCGGGCATGATGCCAGATGTGAAAGAGTGTATTTTTGAGCATTCTTTTACCACTAAAGCAGTGGGCAAAGGAACAGGATTAGGATTAGCGATCGCTCGTCAAATTATTGTTGAGAAACATGGCGGCAATTTGTATTGTTGTTCCGAACCCGGTGAGGGAGCAGAATTTATTATTGAACTTCCAATTGGATAACAAGTCTCAGAGAAGAATATCACAAACTTACAGCTATTTTCAAGTAAATAGACGACGCGGTAGTGTGCGTTGTCGCTGTCAAGACTGGCTGACAAACCCTTGAGGCGTAATAATCGATACAGCGCCGCTATTATGCAATACAGCTTTTCTGCTTGCCCTTTCCAGCATAGCTGCCGGAAGTGCTGTATTGTGATGTCTGCCATTGACATATTCCCGTTTCATGAATAACGGTTTTGGTTTATTGACAATATCATCTTAACAAGAAGACGGAAGATACTCACCGATAGCATAGACTCTGTGAACACTGCCAATCTTAAGACTGATCCACGCCAAGGTTTTTATCAGTTTTTTAAGTTTAAGTTGTTGCTTGTTTAGGTCTACTTGCCTCAGCTTTCCCCAACACTGTTTGCCAGAAGAAACCGTTTTGAAAAGCAAAACATAAGATTAATGTACTAACCTCTAAACTAGAGTTTTGCAAGACGCTAATGAAGACAATTGGAGAAACTAAAGCAGGCTTCAATAAAACCCAAGAATTAATTTTTATAGGTTTACTTTCTTCACGATTCTCTATGGCATCCCAAATGGCTTTTGAACACATTCCTAAAAGCATACAACTAAATTGAAATAAGGTTTGCCAGCCACCTAATTTTTCCCAAGCAGACCTTTCTGGAGTATTCGAGAAACCAAGATTGGGTAGAAAAGAGATTGTCAGAACAGAGTTGAAAATTACAGCGCACAAAACGGTAAGAATGCTAAGAGCAACTATCCTCAACTTCCAATTTTTTAGAAGCGCAAATATCATAATCACTGTAACGAAAACAATGGACAATAAGATAAACAACATATTTTAGCCTTATACCTTTCATGCGAGATATTTTTTATGGACTTTAACAGGGTAGTTAATCTAACTCTAATTACTCATAAATGTTTTTTTAACTAGAAACCAGATTATTAGTCCATCTGAAGCAAGTTGTACCCTGCTCAAGCTTTCCAAAACATCGGCAGCGAGATGTTCTGCAAGATGGATTTTTCCTGCTTGAGCTTTGTCCCGAAGAATCATAATTCGTCGGTGAAGTTCTTTTCTGTCAACGTTAGACATAACTTTGAGGATATCTCTAATCTACATGTAAATATTTTAATCAATTTATTCATGACTTGACTCTAAATGTGACAAAAAAAATTTATTACGTTCTTACGTCAGTTACGTTCGAGTGCAGCACTGTTGTTAAAACTTCTATATAAACATTTTAGATAATCTTTCTGCATAGATATTTGGATTGTAGCAGGGCTATGATCTTTGACGACACTTCATCGGATGCAGCCTGAACCGTTACTGTCATATCATAGTTTGACCCAAACTCGGCAGCAAAAGAATTGAGCTAGAGCCATCCTTTATCCAAACAGCGATGTCTACGACGGGCTGCGCCTACGCAAAAGATTTGTAAGTTGCGTCTCAATTTCACATAGATAGATGCTATATATCTTCCTAAAGGAAGATATATTTTCCAAAAAATTACTTTTCTTAGACTATAGATTTAAAAAACAAATAGTTGACATAGATTTCATTAAATGAAATCTATCAAATAAATATTGTAAATCTTAGTTTTTTGTTAACGTTTAACAGGTATGATGCCAGAGTAGCAAATGATAATGATTCGGACTTAAACATCTAGGGATAGTTGTGTCATCTAGGAAAAATGCCCTAGATTTATCCCCCAAGCTGTAAAATGCAGCCGAAAGCAACTACTGAATAGCTAAATCTTTAAGGTGATAAGCATGAGTTATACTATCGATTCCGCACGCAATATTTTCTCTAACACTCAGATAGCAGATGCTGTTCCAGCCACTACAGCAATGTTTGCTAAACTCAACATTGACGATCAACTAGCATTTCTCTGGTATGCCTATGCTGAATTAGGTCGTACAATTACTCCAGCTGCTCCCGGAAAAGCAAATCTCCAATTAATGGAAGGTATATTCAACGATATTAAGCGGATGTCTCATGAAGAACAAACGCAATTAATGAGAGATTTGGCGAGTAATGCTGATACTCCCATCAGCCGTTCCTATGCATACTTTGGTGTTAATGCCAAGTTGGGATTCTGGTGGCAGTTAGGAGAGTGGATGAAACAGGGTATTGTCGCTCCGATGCCAGCCGGCTATCAAATGTCAAGTGAAATTAAAGCAGTATTAGAAGCAGTTCAGCAAATCGATCAGAGTCAGCAAATTACTGTACTACGCAATACTGTAGTAAATATGGGCTTTGATCCGTCTCTGGCTGATACCCAACAAGGACAAGTCATAAACTTTAAATTCACACGCGCATCCCAAAGCCCCAAATTTACTATTGAGGGAGTCACACAACCAACAGTGCTGCAATACATTGAAGCCATGAATGCAGATGACATTGAAGCTGCTGTTGCTTTATTTGCTAACAATGGTGCGCTGCAACCGCCTTTCCAAAAACCAATTGTTGGTCAAGAGGCGATCACTGCCTACCTACGAGATGAAGGACAAGGGTTAGTGATGAAGCCAACTAAAGGCGTTTCGGAAATCATAGAAGATGGTTATACACAGCATAAAATTACTGGTACTGTCGAAACTCCTTGGTTTGGAGGTAATGTTGGGATGAACATTGCCTGGAGATTTTTACTCGATCCTCAAGGTAAAATTTACTTTGTGGCTATTGATTTACTTGCTTCTCCCAAAGAACTGCTTAACCTAACTCGCAAGTAAAACTTCTTTGCTTTGGATTTGGAGTACCTCCTCTTAATACAAAGGCAATTGTGCTTGTCTAAAATGATGTTTTAAAAGGATTTTTTGCTCTCATAGTTAGCACAGCAAAACATCTCATTACATAGCTAAAACCTTGATTTTGCTTTGTATTTAACTCAGTGCAAAACTGCAAAAATATACCTTTTGGGACTTTTAAAACATCCTCTAAACGCCACGATTCTCATCAAATAAAATCTCAATTAAAGCTCGGTTCTAGATGAACCGAGCTTTAATCAAATGTAGGCAAACTAGTGGAAATTGGCTGTTCACTTAAATCAACTTCAACCACGTTCCCCAATTTTAAAGCTAGAGATTATTAGGTAGGGGCAATTCATGAATTGCCCCTACATATCTTGCTAACAAAATTTTATTTTTTAATTCTTCACAATAATTCTAACTGGTCATTGCGGCGCAGAAATATAGCTCAAATCAAATTTAGTTAGCAAAATGAGCTTTTACTTATTCAAACCCCAGTTTGCTTTCTCATTTTGGTGTTTTCCGCAAGTCAAATAAGCTTTTACTTACTCAAACCCCAGTTTGCTTTCTCATTTTGGTGTTTTCCGCAAGTCAAATAAGCTTTTACTTACTCAAACCCCAGTTTGCTTTCTCATTTTGGTGTTTTCCGCAAGTCAAATAAGCTTTTACTTACTCAAACCCCAGTTTGCTTTCTCATTTAAGTAGTTCGCGCAATCTGCTGTAATTATCCCTATGTATCAAAAACTATTGCAGATTTGCCGGAATTCTCTCAGGCTGATCTATACGTAAGTTTTTTAAGGTAAAGAATATTAACCGTATTAGATTACAAGGTGTATATTATGGCTCGGAGAAAAAGAACTTCCGTAGTGTTGGAAAGAGCAGTGCGTCGTGCGGCTAGCATAAACTCAATTAATCAAAATTTAGATTTAGGCAATGGACTCACTCTACCTACTTTCTCAATCCTGATCGAGACGATGCGAACTAAAGAAAATGCATATAACAGTGCCCTTTCTAGCTTGGATAAGTTGTATCGTGAAATGCTGGAAACGGAGGACGAGTTGGGAGATATGACAGAGCATATGTTAATGGCAGTTGGAGCTCGATATGGCAAAAGCAGTGTAGAGTATGGCATGGCGGGAGGAGTTCCTAAGAACCAGCGTCGGAAGGGACTGCGAGGCGAGTTGCCAACTCCCAGTATTGAGCAACCCTCATTTGTTGTTAGTGTGGAGGGCAATAATGGAAATAAAACAGTAGCGACAAGTTAGGATGTACGCTAGTACTCAAAATTTTGTCATGCCCAAATAATTGTGTAGGCGCAGCCCGTCGTAGACATCGCTGTTTTATCTAACAAAATATTTATCCGTTAGATTGGGGTAATAGTGAGGTTTAGCTTTTGTCAGATGTTGGGGATATTTGATCTAATGGTGCGTTGTCATAAAGCGCAACGCACTCTACAGATGCTTCTTCCTTAACAAAAAAATTAAACAAAGGTGAGTTTGTGAGCATCTTGGGAACTATAGAAGTAAATCAGATTAGCATCAACTTCTAGTTTCCAACAATGAAAACTCACTATCTTAGCAAAGTTAAAGCGTTCCCATTACAGATTGTTCTTGTTGTTCCCTTCGTTATCCAAATTTTTGCAGCAGTCAGTTTGGTGGGTTATTTGTCTTTTAAAAATGGACAAAAAGCAGTTAACGACTTGGCAGAGCAGTTGATGGCTCGCACCAGCGAGGTAGTGGATGAACATTTGAAGTCTTATCTTTCAATTCCGCAAACGCTCAATCAGATCAATGCAGATGCTATCCGCAGGGGAATATTAGATGTGCGCGTAGGCGGAGCCAGCCGTAGGCATCGCGAAACCCTTGGTAAGTATTTCTGGGATCAGATGCAAGCCTACGATCTGACTTATATTGGTATCGGACTAACGACAGGTGAGGGGCTTGGAGCCGCTCGTTATGATGGCAAGACGATCACTATTGATGATTGGACTGATTGGACTGCCAAGCTTCCTAACAACACTACTAACTATGCCACGGATAACCAGGGCAATCGGACTCAAGTTAATAATCGTTTTACTTGGAACAGTCTTAGCGAAGTTTGGTACACCCAACCCATTGCGGCTGGTAAACCCATTTGGGCAAAAATTGTGACTGCAAATCTTCCAACTGGCCCTTACGTCGTCGCCTCTGCTAGTCGTCCCATTTATGATTCGCAAAATCGCTTATTGGGAATGATTGCAACGGACATTCACTTGCTGAAACTCAGCGATTTTTTACGCAGTTTGAATATTAGTCAGTCTGGGCAGGTATTCATTTTAGAGCGGGATGGTGCCTTAATCGCCAGTTCTGGTACAGAGAAGCCCTTTACCTTCGTTAATCAAAAAATTCAGCGATTGCAGGCAATTAACAGTTCTAACCCAATGATTCAGAACATTGCTAAACACCTCCAAACCTCCGGGTTTAGCTCCATCACCCAAGACAGAGATTTTCAGCTTGAGGTGCAAGGAAAACGGTATTTTATCCATGTTGCACCTTGGCGTGACAAGTATGGCTTAGATTGGCTGGTGGTGGTGAGTGTGCCAGAAAACGCATTTATGACGCAAATTAACGCCAACACGCAAACCACGATCGCACTTTGTTTTGGCGCATTGGTTATTGCCTCAGTGATGGGCGTGTTCACCTCTCATTGGATTGCTCGCCAAATTCTGTGCCTGAATTGGGCAAGTGAAGCGATCGCATTTGGCAATTTAGATCAAACAGTAGAAACTGGCAGCATTCGAGAACTTAATACTTTGTCCAACTCTTTCAACTACATGGCAGGACAACTACGTGAATCCTTTGCTGCCTTAGAGAAAAGCAAGGAAGAACTAGAAGACCGAGTAGAAGAGCGCACCACTGAACTTAAAAATGCTTTAGAGGAATTGCAGCGAACTCAATCTCAAGTTATTCAAAGTGAAAAAATGTCTAGTTTGGGACAACTAGTTGCTGGAGTTGCACACGAAATTAATAATCCAGTCAACTTTATTCATGGCAACCTTGTCCATGTGCAGGAATATACCCAGAATTTATTAGCGTTTGTGCAGTTGTATCAAGAGCATGATTCTAAACCTATTCCTGAAATTCAAAATGCTGCCGAGGACATGGATCTGGAGTTTTTGCAGGAAGACTTGCCAAAAATGTTGTCTTCTATGAAAGTGGGTACTGATCGCATTCGCCAAATTGTATTGTCGCTGCGGAACTTCTCCCGGATGGACGAAGCGGAATTCAAAAGCGTCGATATTCATGAGGGGATTGACAGTACGCTGATGATTTTGCAACACCGCTTCAAAGCTAAACCAGAACAACCCGAAATTGAAGTCATCAAAGACTACGGCAATATACCCTTAGTAGAATGCTATGCTGGACAACTCAACCAGGTGTTTATGAATATTTTCGTGAATGCAATTGATGCTTTAGAAGAAAATAATGCCAAGCGTACTTATCAAGAGATCGAGAACAATCCCAGTCGAATAAAGATTCGGACATCGGTAGTTAATTCAACGTCTGTAGAAGTGGCGATCGCTGATAACGGAGTAGGTATTTCTAAAGAATTTCAGCAACGAATATTCGATCCCTTTTTCACCACCAAAGCTATTGGGAAAGGAACTGGAATGGGTATGTCCATAAGCTACCAAATCGTCACAGAAAAACATGGCGGCAAACTGGAGTGTTTCTCAACTTGTGGAGAAGGAACCGAGTTTATCATTCAGGTTCCTATCCATCCAAAGGTTCGTGGAGTAGTTTAAAATAATTACAAATTATTTTAATTATGCCTACCTACTTATCTGTTGCTGGCTAAAAAATTCCTTAGCCACCTAATCGCCTCACTTGTTGTTTGTTGGCTGGCAATTAAAAGACATTGCTGCACAATTTCTGAGATATTAGGGAAGTAACTGCTTTCTCCAAGTATATAAGTAGAACTTTGCAATATATAAACCAATAACTGATTGTTCTTTAACAGCCAAACTTCTGGGACTCGATAAGGCAAGTAATCATTGATATCGGTATAACTAGTTACATCAACTTCAATGACTAAATCAGGTGGAGGGTCATTTTGCCAGTCGATACGATCTTTGCCTTGAACTTGTTGCCAATTTTCAATGTAAAAGCAATAATCAGGTTCAATACCGCTAATATCTGGCAAGCTCATAGTGATGGGTGTAAATGAGTCATATACCCGATTTAAGTGTTCAAGCACAGTTGTTACTACCAATGCCAGTAGACTTACCTTTTTTCCATGTTCTGGTAGCGGTGCCATCAACAGAAGTACTCCTGAGCGATATTTGATCCGAGGAATTGCGCGATCGCCTAATTGGTGACTTAATAGTTGATAATCATGCCAAGAACCCAGCATCCGTACAACTGTACCTGGCGAAAGCTCAATTATCTCTGGTGTAATGACTGTATTCATTTATTGTTTATCAATCAAATCTCGTTTAACGGCTTCGCTTTATCCTATAGTAATCCTTCATAAAGTTGGATTGAATGGCGAATATTGCCGATTAAGCAAAATATTATCTTAATAATCATATTCAAATAATGGCGCAACTGATACCTGTTTCACTGACAGTCTAGAGGTGGAATTGTCAAGTTATATAGCTAATATAGCAATCCTAAATGAGTCGTGAAAAATATAAATAAGGAAACGAACCGCCAAGAACGCCAAGGACACAAAGGGAAGAAAGAAGAAAGAGATATAGAATTTTCACAAATGATTTAGGACTGCTATAGTAAAATACACGAGCTTTGGGAGATAACGCCGCATACAGTTGAAAAGCTAGTTAAAATCAGTAGTCCTAGTTTGTTAAAAAATCTATGCAGATAAATCAGGTGATTGAAACTTACAATCAAGGCGCAGCAGATTATGACGCAATTATGATGCGCTACTGGCACATTGAGCGCGAACCTCTAATTGCTTCCTTGCAGCTTCAGCCAGGACAAACCGTACTCGATGCTGCGGTAGGAACAGGTCTTAATCTTTCAGCCTATCCTGAAGGGGTACATGTCGTCGGTGTTGATCTTTCTCTAAAGATGCTAGATGAAGCACGTAAAAAACGCGTATCCGCAGACATCACCTTGAAGGTATCGGATCTGTACAATCTGGATTTTCCTGATAATAGCTTTGATGCAGCAGCGTCAGGATTTACCCTCTGTGTGATTGATGATCCAGTCCGTGCTGTTAAAGAGATTTTACGAGTTACCAAGCCTGGTGCATTTATTGCCATTCTCGATTATTGCAAATCGCAAGATCCAGAAGTTCAAAAATGGCAAGAGTTAATATCTGATGGAGCTTTACAGCTAGGCTTCCCGACTGGCAAGATCAAGTGGTATGCTTTGATGGATTATGACGAATTGCTTTACAACAGTAAGCTTCCCATTGAAGTACTTGTGGACGATCGCACGGAGAGTCTCAACCCGTTCTCATGTGGTTGTCAATTACTGCTTAAAAACTCAAAAGCTTAAAAGCAATAGGATCGCAGTGGGTGCAATGGGCGAGTGCGGATACTAGGTCTTCGCCAACAGTATCGAATTCTTCAGTTCAACCCTTTTCTATATATTTGGTAATCACTTCCACATCGTTCATTGCAATCCTCTAGCCCTAGCTCATGTTTAATTATTCGGCGTTGCTGATTGAAAATATGGGCGTTGCTGAATTAGGTATGAAAATTAATGTTTTAAAATCTAAAATTTAAATTCTTCGCGCGGCAGTCACTCATGGGGGAAACCCCCATCGCTTTTAGCATCTCCCTTTGGGAGAAGACCGCGCTGCCTTGTCTTTGCGCGAAACAAAATTCATACTGCAATCAGCAACGCCAAAATATGAATTTGCCGGGCTACGCCCCGCTAACGCTAACACGCAGAGACGGACATGGTATAACTCAGTTTTGGTCATGCTATTAAAGTCAGACTTGATCACAAGAACCTCCAAAAACCATTGCGATAGATTTCTATAGTCAAATGCATAATTGTAGAATGTGATCTAAAGGAATCTATTCATTTGAGTTACCTACAGCAAACTCTGTATACTGCCTTACATGAGGTGCATGATATGCTATCACAATATCTTGCTTAGGCACTCCTTGACTCACAAGTTGATCTGCGATCGCATCCTCTGTTCCGTCATGTTGCACCCAAATTTTTCCATCCTTAATATCCACATGTAGCACACAACCGTAAATCCTGGTATTGCTATCTTTCCATCCCAGGTGTACAAGCTGATAGTGGTCTTCTGTAGTATCAAAAATAGTTTGACTTTCTACTGGATCACTCCCAGAACGCAACTTTGCCCGCGCTGTCAATAATCTCTGAATTAGTTGGCGATACAAATTTAGCTTATCCATTGTGCAATCTCCTGTTTTTCTGTGTCGTATACCAAAAGCGGAATTTGGTTACGCCCAATGACCGTTTGAATAAATGGATACTTGAAAAATCGGGCGTTGCTGAATCAAGGGATGAAATGTTATGTATTTAAATCTGAAACTCTTTATCCTCTCTGCGTCTCTGCGCCTCTGCGTGAGAAAAATCATCCCGTATTTATGCAACGCCAAAAATCGCTTATAAACGTCGAGGGGAACTGCCAAATACAGCCGTCGCTCTAGATCGTCATCTTCCAATGCAATGCGGTAATTAATAAATTGTCCAATTGCAGTATGAAACTCAGAAATCGTAGAGGCTGCCAAAAATGTTTTGATCTCAACTGCGATCTTTTGATCGCCCTTTGTCGCTGCTAGCAACTGTTCTGCACCCAAGTCGATGTAAAAATCAACAAACCCTAAATCAATGTGGTAAGGATCATGAGTAATTACCCACCCTTCATTCTCAAGAGCAGTCCTGACCAGTTGATGAAATGTATCTCTTGCAGACATCGTAGACAGCTAACCAGAAGGATAAAGTCTTTGCCTAAATTCTATCCTGCATCATACTTAAATAGCAGAAATCGTAGACACGAAATGGTTTGTCGTACCCTTCTCCTGTTGGAGACGCTACGCGCAGCGTCTCGTTGACGCTGCCTCATTTAGATGATCGAGTTTTATAAATTGTTTTTAAACAGTTCCATAACATGTTTCCAAGCATCAGGAGCAGCTTCGGGATTGTAACTTGGGTTCTGGGTGATGAATGGGTACTGGTCTTTAAAGAATCCGTGAAAGAATCCGTGTCCTGCGTCGTATCGGAATACACGATGATTTATGTTATGTTTCTTTAATTCTGCCTCAATTTGCTCGTTTTCCTCTTGCGAAATTAATACATCTCTTGTACCAAAGAACGCATAGATAGTACCTTTAATTTCCGAGGTGCGATTGATGGTTGGAGTGTTTTCACCATAACTAGCAGTGGTAATTCCACCACCGTAGAATGAAGCTGTTGCTTTGATGTCGGGTAAGGTTGCAGCCATATAAGCAACATGACCGCCAAAACAAAAACCAATAGCACCGATTGTATTATCTTTGACATTGGGTAAAGTTTTGAGGTATGCGATCGCAGCTTGAATATCGCTTAAAATTTCCTGATACTTTACTTGTTGATAGTATTGCAAGCCGAGTTGATAAGCTTCTGGGCTAAACCCAGCATCTTCTTGGCTATACTCAACCTCAAAACCGGGAGCAAGACGCTGATACAGGGCGGGTGCTATTGTTACATAACCTTGTTCAGCGATTAATTCGGTGATATCTCGAATATTACTGTTAACTCCAAAGATTTCTGGAAAAACTATAACCGCCCCAAAGCTTCCCTTTTTTGCTGGTTGAGCTAAGTAAGCATCGATTTCTAAGTCATTGTTAGGTACTTTGACATAGCAAGTGTTAATTTCGATGTTTGTTGTTTCTACCATCTTTGTTTCGGCTGATTTTATACCAACTCATTTAGTTTAAAGCACATATCTACAACCGTGAATCATGGGTAGGCGATCGCATCATCATCCTGCTGCTAGCATTATATGATCGATGCGATCGCACCAACTTTCCCAAAAGCCACTGCATATTTAGAAAGTTGGTGAAGTGAAACGATTGCCTCTAACTGAAGCATGTGTTTAGTTCGTAGTTTTCAGGTGTTGCATAAATACGGGATGATTTTATGGATTTTTCTTTGCGCCTTTGCGCGGCAGTCGCTACAACGGGGGGAACCCCCGCAACGCGCTGCCTTGCCTTTGCGTGAGATATTCATCCCTTAATTCAGCAATGCCCGTAGTTTTCAATTAGAGGCGCAACCGGATGGTTTTCATCTTCACCAACTTCATTAATAAGGCGATCAAGTATCTCAATTAAGCGCTCATATTCCTCAACTACAAGCATTCAAGCCTAAATCAGAAAAATTGATATTTTAATATGCCGCATCAATGATGACTTCGATACCACTCTAAGGTCTGGCGGATGGCTTCTCGCAGTGGCGTTGCCTGAGTGCCAAACATTTGAACATACTTGCTATGATCGACAACAAAAGGATTTTCAAACTCATACATCATCTCAACAGTCTCGCGCGCTTCGGGAATAAATAAACCCCCCAGCCACATCATAAACTTGCCCATTGAGTTAATTTTGGCGGGGTGTCCGGCTTCTTTAAAGGCGATTTCAAGAAACTGGCGTGTAGTGACCGTTTCCGGATTGGGGACGTGCCAAATTTGTCCCAATGCTTCGTCTCGTTCACCAAGAACAACCAATGCCTTGCCAAAATCGTTGATAAACGTGTAAGTGTGAAGCAAATCAATATTGCCTAAGCCAGATGCAGGTTTTCCTGCTAACACAGCTGGAAAAATTCGCTCTCCCATCACGGAACCTAGTACCTGCGGCCCAAAAAAATCTGATCCGCGTCCGATGGCAACTCGAATGCGATTCTTCCGATGAGCTTCGAGCAACGCTTCCGCCATGAGGGCGCGAGTGCCACCTTTGCGCGTGGTTGCGACATTGGGCAAATCTTCTCGCATGGGTTTGTTGACTAAGCCATACATGTAGAGATTATCGCCGACAATGAGTTTAGCATCATTAGCAGCAACACCATCCACGATCGCAGCTTGCAGCGCCGGAAATTTCTCTGCCCACTGGGTGTAAGCAGGTTGGGCGCACTGATAAACCACTGATGCATCTGCTGTTACGGCTTTTGTGCTTGCAGGGTCATAAGCATCAGCAGCAATAACTTCCACTTCATTGGGTACGACTGCTTGCCCACTGCGGTTTACCATGCGGATGCGTTTTTTCTGGGTAACTAATTCACGCATCACAGCTTGCCCCAACGGCCCAGTTCCAAAAATTACATGCAGTTCTTGATTCGGTGTCATACCTTATTTCCTATGTTGTCAACTTAAAGTGTTAGAGGTTTAACAATCAAGAAGATTGGATTAGTGAGCAACCTGTTTGGTGAGAGTTTGTGCCCGCCGTAACATTACAATGCCTGTTACTAAAAACCAAAGCTGCAACACACTAACTGACACTGAGATGAATGCTCCTAAGTCCACTCCCACAAGTTCAAACAACTGAACTGCCAACAGGGAGGCTGTTAGCAAGCCAAACAGTCCAATCCATCGAGGCAGGACTTGGGTTTGCAAAATGGTGATGGCAATAAGGATCAACCATAATGCGGCAAAGAAGCTCACGCCCAAAACTTCACCGATTCCGCCTGCATAGTCATTCAGCACAGTGTAAACGACAGCGATCGCGTTTCGTGTAGCATCTGACGTAGATGGATCAACGTAAAGTTTTGCTAATGCCGGCATCGCTACTAACCAGCGAATAATCCCCAAGGTGCGAGCAATCATCGAAGCCAACCCAAATCCAACTGCTAAATGCAGCAGTATGGGATTAGCTTTGTCTGTTTTAACAATTTGAGCGGTTAGCAGTGCGATCGGAAAGAAGAGAATGGAATAGAGCAGATAAAGCCCATAACCAATAAATACTGCTTGAGACTGATTAACCAGTTGTGGCAATACAACATTAGCAGGTTCGTTGAGACTTACGGGCCAGTTGATTGCTGCGCCAAGAATACCGACTGGCAAAAATAGGAGTAAACTTTCTGCAATCAGCAAAAAACCCGTTGTCCGATAGAGTGGTGCGGTTGACATCAAAACGCTTCCTTTCTGGATGACTGCTCAAACATCTGATCGCCAGATGTTTATATCAGGTTTACATCAAAGATAAACCCTTATGCTATGTCAAAGTCAAGCAGTTAGCCTATTAGATGTAATTTTGCAAAAAGTTAACATTAACACCGTGAGGGGCGATCAAGATTTGTATTTCCACCACCACAGGTTTATAAGGCGTTGCTGATTAATTGGATGAATTTTGTTTCGCGCAAAGGCAAGGCAGCGCGGTCTTCTCCCAAGGGGAGACGCTAAAAGCGATAGCGTAGCGTTAGCGAGTCTGCGTTCGCGTAGCGTCTCGTAGAGAGCGCCTAGGGGTTTCCCCCATGAGTGACTGCCGCGCAAAGACGCAAAGAATTTAAATTAAGGTGTACAGTTCTTTATAATATTGTTGTTCTATAGTGAATGCGATCGCCTACGACCTATGATTTCTACTATCTCGCGCCGCTACAGTTTAGATGAATATCGGGCGATCGAAGAAAAAGCCGAAGAACGCAGTGAATATCGAGATGGAGAAATTGTACCCATGCCCGGAGGAACCCTCAAACACAGCCGCATCGGTCGGAACATTTTGACCTATTTTACTTCTGTGCTGCGCGATACTCAATTCGAGCCAATTAACAGCGATTTACGGCTGTGGATTCCCGAATATCAACGCGGAGTATATCCAGACGTAATGATTTTTAACGGCGAACCGCAACTAAATGCTAATCGCTTCGATGAAGTCTTGAATCCCACGCTGATTGTTGAAGTCTTATCTCCTTCCACCGCAGATTACGACCGACAAAATAAATTTCGGATGTATCGCTCAATTGAAAGTTTTAGCGAATATTTATTAGTCGAGCAAGATGAACCTTTTGTTGAACGCTATAGCAAGCAAGCTCAAGGTTGGTTGCTCAGTGATTTTAGCGGCTTAGAGCTATCTATTTCTTTGGATTCAATTAGTATTGAATTGCCGATGGCAGAAATTTATCGCGGCGTTGTTTTTGAGTAAAATAGCTCTGGTTTTTTGCGACAACGCACGCTAGTACCGCTTTGCGTAATTCGTAATTCGTAATTCGTAATTCGTAATTAAGTTTTAGCAAGGGTTTCAGACATTACAAATGGGTGGCTTATTTACGCCATACTGTACTAGGGGAGGGATGCGTATTAAACAGAGGTTTTCCTGTCATTATTTGTTTGACAAATTTATGCTACACCATATTGCGTATATTGACGCAGGTAAGATGGCTGTAGTCCCAAAACAATATCCTCTCTAGGTACTCCCATCTCAGTCAAACCTTCAGCAATTTGAATATCCGTCATATTATGCTGAATCCATATCTTTTCATTTTTGATATCTATAATGTATCGCACAATTATAAATTCGGTCATATCCATCCCAACCAATCTCTAGAATCTGGTAATGATCTCGCGCCGTATCAAATATCAATTGGATTTCAACATCTTCTTCTGAAGGTTTGTAACTGCCATACTTTGTTAGTAAATTCTGAATATATTCACGATATTGCTCTAGTTTTGCCATTGCACAATCACCTCAACTTTTGGATCGTAAACTATCAACTTAACTTGATACTCTTGTACTGAAGTTTGGGCAAAGTTCCGGCTAAACTGTCTTTTGCAGACACGAACAGAACCAGAACTCAATACCTTATAATACCGAACTATTGTCAATCAATGCAATAACGCACCCTACAGAAGGAATGCGATCAAACTACATACATCTCTATGCGATCGCCTGCTAATATAATGAAGGTGCATTGCGCTTTGCGACTCCTACTTGCGAAGGGAAAGGTGCGATCGCTCATCTTTGCCGCATCGGAATTTCAATGACAAACTCACTGCCTTCTCCAGGAACAGAAACACAAGATAGCTTACCACCATGCCGTTCCAATGCATCAATTGCATTCGCCAACAGATTCAGCAACACCTGATTCAGTTCTCCAGCATAGCATTCAACCTGGGGCAGACTGCCATAGTCTCTCACTACTCGAATTTCTGAGCGTTTATCAGTAGCGTTGAAACGATGCTGCAAAATCATTACTGTGCTATCAATTAGTTTGAAAACAGTACTGACTCGCTGTCCTCGTTCAGTAATGTATTTCTCTAACTGCTTCTTAGTCTGTACTTCCAAATTAGAAATGACGTGAAAGTAGCTCACACCCGTAGAAATCAATATAACCCCTGCTACTCGCAGCGTCATATTCAGCAGGGTTTTGCGTGTGAGTGATGTCTTGGCGGTCGAGTCATACCGGAGCAGCGATTTTAGAGAAGACAGCTTGAACATAAGCCGGGAACTAAATTTAATTTTTCTTTGCTAATAGAATGCCCATATTTGTGCCGATCATTTGGGCATCAATGCGATCGCTTACGGGAGCATCTGAGTTGCAATGTGAGATAATTTACCAACAGATAGTAAAACGCAGGTGTTGTTTATCCGTTAAATTTCTAACTTTTGAATAGATGGCATCTCAAACTTCTGGACGATACTAAGGGTTTTTGATTTGTGTAATCTTAGATAAAGTAAGCATAAACACTCAAAATTAATAACGATGCCCGATCAAACATTTAGAAATAACATTCCAGAAATTGACCCAACAGAGATTGAAGATACTCGAACTGCGATCGCTGAGGAATATCGCTCGTTTCTAGAAAAGGTTTTAGTCAAAGGCGGATTTGCGGATTTGTATGACGCAAGAGACTTTTCCGAAGTTGTGTTTCGCGTCATCCGCGACTTAATGACCACGGACACAATTGATCGCGTTGAGGCAGAACTACATACAGAGGCTGTGTCTACAGATGAAAAAGCACTTCAGTTTGAAGTGGCTGACCTCTGGAAAGACACCAATCCCATTGTGAGATTTTTGAGTCGAATCCGTCAACCTTTAACAGGCCCGGCTCCCCTTGGAATTGATTCCAATCTATTTCTCACGCGGGTTGCTAATGAAGGAGGACTTCCAGGAACAGTTAAGGTAGAGCAGGCAATTAAAGCGGTGTTTTCTGCTACCAAAGACGAACTTTCCCCAGAGCGGATTCAAGAAATCGCTGGCTGTTTGCCTGACCGTATCCGTGAGCTTTGGGAGCAAGCTTAATTATAAGTCTTCTCGTTCCCATGCAGAGCATGGGAATGGCTGATTAAGGGTTGCTGCCTCCAGTCAGACATTGAGCCAGAGACTCAATGAATGCGTTCTCAGCCGGCAGCCCAAGAACGAGGAACTGTTGACTTTTATTTTCAAACTTATATTATCTAAGGATTCCTGTAAATCTGTTTCTGAGCTAGCAAGAGCGTTTCGTTTGCACATCCTCTGGTAGAGAAGAAAAGCGGCTTGTAGTAGACATCGCTCTTCTCCTCATCTCAAACAAAGCGTACAGGCTACTTAGTTGAACCAATAGCAGTTTTAACTGCAATAACTGCAAGCATAATTATTATATTTTGCTGCGGCGAGAAGCTCAGATAACATCTAAACTTACTAAAATAGTCCTTATTTATAAACATTTCCTCTCATGCCAATGGTGTAAATTTCAATTTCACCCAAATCAATATTAACTGTAAAGATAATTCTGGTTTTACCAATACGCAGTCTATAAAATCCTTCCCAATCTCCCTTCATTTTTTTAATGTCAAGTTCTGTGAACGGAATAATCGCCTGTTCCTCAACAAAAATCAGCAGTTGCTTGAGTTGCTCTTGAATTTTAGCAGTATCTTCAATATTTGCCTTTTCTAAAAACTTAATTGCATTTTTACGGAATTTGATTGCCATATCTGACCCATTCTGTCATATCAACTGATTCCTCTTTTTCATAGTCTGATGGTGAACCAAACATTTCATTCAGTTCTGCTTGTTCTTCATCACTCACATAGGGTATGAGAACTTGACAAAGTAACATTCTCTCTTCTCGCAAAACTTCCCGTATGCTCTCTTTAATTAATGCTTTAAGTTCCTGAATTTCCATTAGTCTTTTTCTTGAGAATACAAAAAATATAGCATTTCCAAACTGCTCCCATTTAAAGCGTATATCAAAAATCCTGAATCAGCCCCATATCAATCTCAGCTGTAATGCTAATACTTCCGTTGCGCGTTCCCCGCAGGGGTTGCCGCAGGCATCGCTCGGTAATTGCCGCTATAATTTCTACATCAGTTATTGCAGCAATAAATACTTTATTGTTGAGAGCCGAGACCATTGGATCTCTTTGCGATCGCACACGCTACAAATATATCTGAAAATATTAGCAGGGAATAATCTATATTTCTGTAGGGTGCGTCAGCATTAATTCCTTTTCATCATGCAATAGGTTACTTAGGCTGACGCACCCTACTTGCGATCGCGGTGTAACAAAAACCATTGAAAATTTGCCGAAATTCTCTGATGACGATCAATACGCATCTTTTTTAAAGTAAAGAATATTACCGTGCTATATGACAAGGTGTATATCATGGCTTGTAGAAAAAGAACCTCACAAGTATTACCACGTCGTTGGTCTGGCTCAAACTAACTAAATAAATTCTCTTAGGTAATTTGCTATGCCCATCATTCTTCCCTTTGTAATTCAGACTGTTTTACCCGTCCTCACCACCATTTTTGCTCTTTTGATTCCTGTATTGGTTGCTGTTATCAATTTCACCTTGACTCGTATCCCTAAAATTCCTTCGTATATTCGCCTGATAAAAATTTTGTATTCTGATATTGATTCATCTGCCAAAGAACGCAAAATTATTAACGCGGCACTTCTGGCAATTGGTAGTATTTTGACTTTTATGGCTTATTCCCTTATACCTTGGACTGGTGTTCCCTTAATTGGTGCTATTACCAGTCCTATTGCAGCTGCGATCGCCATTGTGGTCGCCCTGACAGTTTTAGACACGATTTTTGCTATGAATAAAGGTTATTATCTGGAACGACTTAAAAAAGAGAATTTTGCTGGACTACATGAAATAGAAGACGATATTCAGAATTTGAAAAGCATTTTTGGCAATTCATGGCATAAAGTTGTAACTACTATTAATGATTCCACCAAGAAAATATATGAAGATGGTAGTAAACGCGGCATCAACTTTACTGATAAATCTTTTCAGAACTACCTTAACCATGAATTAGATGGATTAAATGTATATATTGCTAGAAGCTCAATTAAAGAGTATCAAGATTTAAATGCAGATTTATCAAGCCAAAATAACAGTGATACTTGGTTAAAAGATACAGCCTATTTTGGCACAGGTGCAGCTTTGGGGACATTGGCTGGTGCTGGAGCTTCAGCCGTTGCCTCATCAGTATTTGTGCCAGGCAGTATTTTGACAGCTGTACAAGGCTTTTTTGGAATATCAACGGGTATAGTTGTCGGTGCATCAACATACACATTACTAACGCTTGCGGCTCCTGTCGGGCTGGGAGTACTGGCAACTGTCGGAATTTACAGTGGTTTGACGAACTGGAGTAGTAAAGAAGAAGCTGCCAAAAAAAGTAAGTTTTTATCAGAAATTATTATTGCTGCGTTACCAATGGCTTGGATAGACGGTGAATTAGCTGACCAGGAGAAAGATACAGTAGATAGGTTGATAACTACCTCCGGTATTAGAAAGGAAGAGCAATCTCTGGTTTGGAAAGCTATAAAAGAACGCAAAACTTTTGACCAAATTATAGAAACAAGTATTCTTTTCGACAATGAACATCGAGAAAAAACTTGTAGCCAAAGCGATTATGAGCGGCTGAAGCATCGCTTAATATTGTGTGCGGCTTGGGAAATTGCCATTGCTGATGGAAAAATCCAGGGGTCAGAATTGCAACTTCATAACCGTATGGCAGATAAGCTAGCTATTTCTCGTGACGAGGTGAAGGAAATTCGTCGGGTACTCAACCTTAAGCACGAGCGCGAACTTTTAGAAGTGGCAGAAGTATTAGAGCCAAATGGTTCAAAGACCAAGTTATTAAGAAGTGTTCGTGAACAATATCGTCTGCGACCAGCTGCTGATAATCTGTAATACTAATACTTCCACTGTGCGATCGCCTCGTAATTGCCGCTATAATTTCCACATCAGTTATTGCAGCAATAAATACCTCATTGTTAACAGTCAGATCAAATAACCCCAAAACCCAAACTGATCCAGTTTCATTAATATAACGCTTGACCAATGCGCTACTGTCTATGAAATAGATTGCCATTTAACGGCGTTCCTCAATGATAGTTTCAGAAACAGGCTTTCCCTCAGGTGGATCACCTTCCCAACTACCTATTACTTCTTCAACAAACTTATGAGAGTATCCTAGTTCTGACGGCGTTTTGGTTGCAGACTGTGAGGATTTTTCTATAATAGGTTGAAAGACAATCACTACATCTAATTCTTGGTTGGCAATTTCAGCCGGAAGCTGGATTTGCAGAATTCCATCATTACCAATGTACGTTCTAATTCTAATGCTTTCCATAATCTGACCTCCTAGCTTATTATATTATCAGTAGTTGAGCAAGTTTATCTGCTTTGAATTGATTGCGTGTTATTGTCACATCTGTAATGCTAATACTTCCATTGCGCGATCGCCTGCTAATTGCCGCTATAATTTCCACAATAGCGATCGCACTACTATATTTATATTCCTCCATGATAAGCACTGAGAAATACCAATTGATTTATCATATCTTCGGCTGACTTAGTTGCCATCAGCTTGAGTACTCTTCGCATTTGTTCACCAATCGAGTAATCCTGCGATGAAATTATAATCCCTGCATGACTTTGTTTCTCTTCTATGTGGATACTGTGCAACTGGCAAAAGTCACCAACATTGAATGTGTATAAAACTCTTTGCAGTTCAGTTGCTAAAGTCAGTTGTTCCTTATCGCTAGAACTGATCGTTTGAACCTCACCAACACTTGTAATATCTACTCCCCTTGCTCTCAATGCTTTGATAAATCGTTGATCCATTGAGTCTTCATCAAAAAATAATCGAATTGGACTCATATTGCTTGCTCCATTTCTGTAGCTAACCGCTTATAATCTGCTTTTTCAGCAGAAATATACGCCTCAATTTCCTCTCGATTAGCGTGATAATAAGTTAAAGCGGCATAAACCTGTACGAGATTTACATTTCCCATGCGTTCAGCAATTTCTTCTGCATTCAGCCCAAGTTTGTACCAAGCTGTGATGCGTTGAACAGAAACTCTAGTACCAGCGATGCGAGGACGACCCCCTAGAGTTTCAGGTGAGTTAACAATCAGTGTTCCAATGTCAGTAACCGACATAAATATTTTAATGGGTTTATTGTGATGATTTTTCACTCATAAATCATAGCAAATTATCTAAAATTGGTATGATTTATCAGTAAATTTAACTTTGTTTATAAACTATTTCCATTTTCAACTTTTCAATCTCTAATCTAAACTTATCATTCTCTATCCTCAACTTTGCATTCTCTTCCCTAATCAACTCAACTTCATTCCTCTTACTCAACGCCTGATTAATTGCCAACTTCCGCATATCTAGCGAAAACCAACGCTGATAAGTTTGAGTATGAACCTGCACACTATGCCCTAAATTATCCGCCGCCGCTTTAATTGGTATTCCTAAAGTATGCGCTCGAATTGCCCAAGCGTGACGTAAATCATAAGGTTTAAAATCCAATCCTATCTTACGAAACCACCAACTAACTCGCTGTGTTAATGCCGTGATATCCGCATGATTAGTATTATCTTTTTTAGCGATCGCACCCCTTAACATCTCTAAATATTTAGGATTTCTCAAATCAAAATCCTCAATCCATTGCCTATGTAATGGTAATGCTTCTCTATCACCAGTTTTACAATCTTTATGGACTTTCCATGTCAAATCTAAATTTTCTTGACTCAACCACCAATCAATATCAGGATTAATAAAAAGTTCCCGTGGACGTAAACCAAAAACTGCTAACATTCCATAAGTCCAGCGCCAAAGTTGCCAGCTATCTTGAACATTTTGATTAACTTGATTACCTCTGCTATGAAGATAATCTTCAAACTTAACAAACCCCTCATATATTTCCGCATCGGTCGGTATATTTCGAGAATTATTCTCCGGCATTTTGGAATATTTAGATAAATCGATTTTAATTTTAAATGTAAAGCAAAATGCAGCTATAGCTCTGGCTGCATTATACTTAGCCCATTCCTGATCAATTTGTTCAATTGAAGTGATTAGGTTTTGGGCGATCGCTAAATCTTTGGCATTAGTAAATCGTTTAGTTCGGGAAAAGTAATAAAAAAAAGTATGTTCGCTTTTAGTAGTTCGTTTATGAGTTTTAAAATACTCAGTTTCAAATTCTTCAAGTAATTCTCCTATTGTTTTAAAATCTTTTCTAATCGCCTCATTGCCTAAATATTTATCATTCCATTCAAAGGTTTTACGCGCGATTAACTTCCCCAACTCATAAGCTTCTTCCTCAGCCGTCTTGAGTCCATCCAAGTTAGCAGGAATATTCAAACTGAGATTATATTGCTTTCTCCCAGTTCCGCTACTGTCCTTGTCTCCCGGTTTAATTGGTAATGTCGCCCGTAATTGCAGACTTCCATTTGATTCTCTAATTGTCACTTTTGCTTTTGCAGACTTCAAACGCAGATTAACTTTCTCTAATTCAAGTAGTACTTTCGTTCTCATCGTGCGCTCTTTGTTGCTGTGATTGCAGAGATGAACACAAACACCAGGCGAATAGAATTTGTAGCTACACAAGCAAAACAATACGGTTCGGTTAATATGTTTGGCTCTCGGAGATCCCCCCAACCCCCCTTTTTAAGGGGGGCTTTTTTCCTCCTTTACCCCATTTTTAAGGGGGTCGCCACAGGCGGGGGGATCTTATCCAAACCGTATTGACAAGCAAAACCCGCTCCAAAGTTCTGATCTAACGAAGCTTTATCTCTGCGCGGGTTAACTTATGCTACTGCTACGCCTACAAACGCTTAATTTTTCCCTAATACGCGTAGACGGACTACGTTTGTGTAGCTGCGATTTCTAATCGCCCTGGCTCAAGACAACATTTAAATGATGCGTGAGTCCTGAACCTGATTATGCATCACTGTGTTTTTAGCCTATATTTAGTCTAAAAATAAATGTGTTATCAGCAAACAATGTTTATCGCTGACATTGCTTACTGCAAACATTAGGCTATTTAGAGCTATTGAACCACCAAAAGGATTACTCCGGTCCATATCACGGTTATGACGGCTTCGCCATCTTTGCACGCGACATGGACTTGGCACTCAACAGCCCAACCTGGGCATTAATTGGCGCTCCTTGGAATGAAAAAGCTCAGGCTAAGAAGGCTGAAGCTAAGGCTAAGGCTGCCGTCTAGGGAAATGAGAGAAAAAGAAGTAGGGATAGCCTGGGGCTAAAACAAAACCCCAGGGGGGAGTTGGGAATCCAAAGTTCAAAACTAAAAAATTAAAAATTTATTTTGATTTTTGCATTTTGAATTTTGAATCATATTCTCACCTCCCACTCCCGCCTCAAATCCTCATTCCTCAATTATTAAAGAATTCAGTAAGCTTGGAGATCCAAAAATGCCTCAGAATCCAGAAAAAATTCAAGACCACGTAGAGTTATTCCACCAACCGGAGTACCAACAGCTATTTGAAAACAAAAAGCAGTTTGAAAACGGTCACGACCCCGAAGAAGTACAACGGGTTGCAGAGTGGACAAAGGGTTGGGATTATCGTGAAAAGAACTTCGCTCGTGAAGCTTTAACCGTCAATCCTGCTAAAGGTTGCCAACCATTGGGAGCAATTTTTGCTGCTGTGGGTTTTGAAGGCACTCTACCTTTTGTTCAAGGTTCTCAAGGTTGCGTTGCTTACTTCCGCACCCACTTAACCCGTCACTACAAAGAACCATTCTCTGGTGTATCTTCTTCAATGACTGAAGATGCAGCCGTGTTTGGTGGTCTGCAAAACATGATTGACGGCTTGGCGAACTCTTACCAACTCTACAAGCCTAAGATGATTGCTGTCTGCACCACTTGTATGGCAGAAGTAATTGGTGATGACTTGCAGTCTTTCATCAACAACGCCAAAGAAGCTGGTTCAGTTCCTCAAACCTTCCCAGTACCCTACGCTCACACCCCTAGCTTTGTTGGTTCCCACATCACTGGTTACGACAACATGATGAAGGGAATTCTTTCTAACCTGACAGCAGGCCACAAGAAAGAAACCAGCAATGGTAAAATCAACTTCATCCCAGGTTTTGACACCTACGTAGGCAATAACCGCGAAATCAAGCGGATTGCTTCTTTGTTCGGCTTTGACTACACTATTCTAGCCGACAACAGCGACTACCTGGATTCGCCTAACACAGGTGAGTTCGATATGTATCCAGGTGGTACAAAGCTAGAAGATGCAGCAGATTCAATTAATGCTAAAGCTACGATCGCTCTGCAATCACACTCTACCCTCAAAACCCGCGAATACATCGAAAAAGAGTGGCAGCAACCAACCTCAGTTTCCCGTCCTTGGGGTATTAAGGGTACTGATGAGTTCTTGATGAAACTCAGTGAACTAAGTGGTATACCCATTCCTCAAGAATTGGAAATTGAACGCGGTCGGGCAGTTGATGCCATGACTGACTCCCATTCATGGCTTCACGGCAAGCGCTTCGCTATCTACGGCGAACCAGATTTAGTATACAGCGTAGTTGGCTTTATGCTAGAAATGGGTGCTGAACCTGTGCATATCTTGGTTCACAACAGCAACGAAATATTTGAAGCAGAAATGAAAGAACTGCTTGCTTCTAGCCCCTTTGGTAGCAATGCAACTGTTTGGCCTGGTAAAGACCTGTGGCACATGCGTTCTTTGATGTTCACCGAACCCGTAGACTTGCTCATCGGTAACAGCTACGGTAAGTACCTGTGGCGCGACACTAAGACTCCCTTAGTAAGAATTGGCTATCCCATCATAGATCGTCACCACTTACACCGCTACACCACCATTGGTTATCAAGGTATAATCAACCTCCTCAACTGGGTTGTAAATACTCTGTTTGAAGAAATCGATCGCAACACCAACATTCCTTCTAAGACAGATATTTCCTACGACTTGATTCGTTAGGAATTGCGTAAACGCACTGCGTGCTAATTAAGGGTAAAGAAGGGGAGTAGGGAGTAGGGAGTAGGGAGTAGGGAGTAGGGAATAGGGAATGGGGAAATATCCAAACCCAATGCCCAATGCCCAATGCCCAATGCCCAATGCCCATTCCCCAACTTTCCTTTTTCTTCTAGCATTTACCTAAGGTATTAAATAAATGGAAACTATCAATCATACTCACGAACACACTCATACTCATCCTGATTACCATCCACCTAACTATAGAAAACCGGGGAAGTTCAACAATCTTCTCAATCCGTTGCGCCGTCTAGTGGATGGAATTCAGGTTAAAAATAATCGCATCGCTCATCTGATTTGCCAAACAATTCCTTGTTGTTGTCCCTTTGAGCGACAATTTAAATTATTTGGACGGTCTATTGATATCCCACCACTGTGTAAACTCAATCCTTTATATGACGAATTTGTAGGATTGCGTTTTCGAGCTTTATCTTACCTCGCTGATGTATGTGGAGAGGATGTCACAAAATACATTTGCTAATTATTGAGCATTGGGCATTGGTCAATCAATTTTGGATTTTAGATTGCCAATTTTAGATTTTTCTTTCAATCCAAAATCCAAAATTCAAAATCCAAAATTGGCATAGTTCAGTACGAGAAGAGACATGAAAATCACCCAAGGCAAAATCAACGAGCTGCTCACTGAGCCAGGATGTGAGCATAATCAGCACAAACAATCCGAAAAGAAAAACAAGTCATGCGCCCAACAAGCACAACCTGGCGCGGCTCAAGGGGGCTGTGCCTTTGATGGTGCAATGATTGCCCTAGTCCCGATCGCAGATGCAGCGCATTTAGTCCACGGGCCGATCGCTTGTGCTGGTAATTCCTGGGGTAGTCGTGGTAGTCTCTCCTCTGGCCCTCAACTCTACAAGATGGGCTTTACTACTGACTTGGGTGAAAATGATGTCATCTTCGGTGGTGAAAAGAAACTCTACAAAGCGATTCTGGAACTCAAAGAGCGCTACCAACCAGCAGCAGTATTTGTCTACGCCACTTGTGTTACTGCCTTAATTGGCGATGATGTTGATGCTGTCTGCAAAGCTGCTGCTGAGAAAATTGGTATTCCTGTTGTTCCCGTTATTGCACCAGGATTCATTGGCAGTAAAAATCTCGGCAACCGTTTTGGTGGTGAAGCTTTGTTAGAATATGTTGTCGGAACAGCAGAACCGGAACATACAACGCCCTATGATATTAACTTAATCGGTGAATACAATATTGCCGGGGAAATGTGGGGAGTAACACCACTGTTAGAAAAATTAGGCATTCGCATTTTGTCTAAAATTACGGGCGATGCTCGCTACAATGAAATTCGCTACGCCCACCGCGCCAAACTCAACGTGATGATCTGCTCACGAGCATTGCTGAATATGGCGAGAAAGATGGAGGAGCGTTACAACATCCCCTACATTGAAGAGTCTTTCTACGGCATCGATGATATGAATCGTTGTTTGCGAAATATCGCTGCTAAATTAGGTGACGCTGATTTACAGGAGCGGACAGAAAAGCTGATTGCAGAAGAAACGGCTGCTTTAGATTTGGCACTGGCTCCTTACCGCGCTCGACTCAAAGGTAAGCGGGTTGTCTTGTATACTGGTGGTGTTAAGAGTTGGTCGATTATCTCGGCTGCTAGGGACTTAGGTATTGAAGTTGTTGCTACCAGTACGAGAAAAAGTACTGAGGAAGATAAAGCCAAAATCAAGAAGTTGCTCAACAACGATGGCATTATGTTGGAAAAGGGCAACGCTCAGGAATTGCTACAAGTGGTTAAAGACACTCGCGCAGATATGCTGATTGCTGGTGGTCGTAACCAATACACCGCTTTGAAAGCTCGAATTCCTTTCCTTGATATCAACCAAGAACGCCACCATCCTTATGCAGGTTATATAGGGATGATTGAGATGGCACGGGAACTGTACGAAGCTTTGTATAGCCCGATTTGGGAACAAATACGTAAGCCCGCGCCTTGGGACGAGGAGGTAGTTTAATGGCTCTTATACCCTCGTTCCCAGACTCCGGCTGGGAACGCATTCCTGAAGGCTCTGCCTTCTTTTTAAAGCAGATGAGGCGGAGCCTCACTGTCAGCATTCCCCGGCGGAGCCAGGGAACGAGAAAGTCCGCTCTGTGGAATGAGGAAGTAGTTTAATGGCGATCGTCACCGTTTCTAACAAAGCACTGACAGTTAATCCCCTCAAGCAAAGTCAAGCTTTGGGTGCAACCTTAGCCTTTTTGGGATTGAAAGGGACGATGCCCTTATTCCACGGTTCTCAAGGTTGTACTGCTTTCGCTAAAGTTGTGCTGGTGCGGCATTTCCGGGAAGCGATTCCCCTAGCTACGACAGCGATGACGGAAGTCACTACTATCTTGGGTGGTGAAGATAATGTGGAGCAAGCAATTCTGACTTTGGTGGAAAAGGCTAACCCGGAAATTATTGGTTTATGTAGCACTGGGTTGACTGAAACTAGAGGAGATGACATTGAGGGTTTTCTGAAGGAAATCCGCGATCGCCATCCAGAATTGAATGATTTAGCGATCGTTTTTGCACCTACCCCAGATTTTAAAGGTGCGTTGCAAGATGGCTTTGCTGTTGCTGTGGAAAGCATAGTTAAGGAAATTCCTCGCGCGGGTGGACTCAGAACTGAACAAGTGACGATTTTGGCGGGTTCTGCCTTCACCCCAGGGGATGTACAAGAAATCAAAGAAATGGTTACGGCCTTTGGGTTGATACCGATCTTTGTACCTGACCTTGGCGCTTCTCTAGATGGACATTTAGAGGATTCTTATAGTGCGGTTACAGTCAGTGGGACTACCTTAAAACAGCTACGAGAAGTAGGTAGTTCTGCCTTCACACTGGCATTGGGTGAAAGTATGCGGGGGGCTGCAAAGATTCTGGAAGAACGCTTTGGCACACCTTATGAAGTGTTTGGCGAACTGACGGGATTAGAACCGGTAGATGAGTTTATCCAAGCATTGGCGATTCTGAGTAGTAACAGCGTACCCGAAAAATACCGCCGCCAACGCCGTCAGTTGCAAGATGCGATGCTGGACACTCACTTTTACTTTGGTGCAAAACGAGTTTCCCTAGCGCTGGAACCTGATTTGTTGTGGTCAACAGTGCATTTTCTGCAATCGATGGGGGCGCAAATTCATGCGGCGGTGACTACCACGCGATCGCATTTACTAGAAAAACTCCCGGTTAAAAGCATCATTATCGGCGATTTGGAAGACTTTGAAAGTTTAGCAGACGGTTCTGATTTGCTGATTGGTAACTCGAATGTCGGTGCGATCGCAAAACGGCTTTCGATTCCTCTTTACCGTCTAGGATTGCCCATTTATGACCGCTTAGGTAATGGTCAATTTACCAAAGTTGGCTATCGAGGCACGATGGAACTTGTGTTTGGTATTGGCAACCTGTTCTTAGAAGCAGAAGAAGCGAGAGTTAAGCAGTTGCAAGAGTTAGGAATTGTAAGCGCAGAGTTTTGAATTAACACTTCAAAATTCAAAACAGTTCAGTTAAGAATTGATCCTCCCTAACCCTCCTTTTTAAGGAGGGAATTGAGCAAATCTTAAATTAGCCCCAATACAGTTCAGATAAGACGAAAACATTTGTAGAGACGGCGATTTATCGCGTCTCAAAAACCCAAAATTTTGTACCAGTAGCCCTTAACTGAACCGTATTGAAATTAGCCCCCCTTTTTAAGGGGGGTTGGGGGGATCTTCCGAGGCTAAATATCACTAACTGAACCGTATTGCTTCAAAATTCAAAACTTTAGAGAGGAGAATTACAATGAAAATTGCCTTTACGACAAGTGACCGAGTTCATATTAATGCTCACTTCGGATGGGCAAAAATGATTGATGTTTACGAAATTTCCGATGAGGGATATCACTTCGTAGAAACCCTCAATTTTGAAGGCGACCTTAAAGAAGATGGGAATGAAGATAAAATCACCCCAAAACTTGAGGCAATAGGCGACTGTACGATTGTTTATGTAACAGCAATTGGTGGTAGTGCCGCCGCTCGGTTAATTAAGAAAGGTGTTACCCCAGTCAAGGCGCGATCGGAAGAAGAAGAAATTAGTGAAGTGCTAAATAAGCTAGTAAAAACCCTCAAAGGTAATCCTCCACCTTGGTTGCGTAAAGCTTTACAGCCAAAATCTACAAATTTTGCCGATGAAGTTGAAAATGAAGCAACAGTATGACCACAAATAATAGTGTTAACGGAACTGCAACAACAGAAGTCTTGAACTCACCTTTTCTTAAGGTATTAATTAAACAAATCCGTGGTCAAGACAGTTATGGAGTTTATCGTAATTGGTCGGATGAATTGATTCTTAAACCCTTTATTGTCAGCAAACAAAAGAAACGGGAAATCTCCGTTGAGGGCGAAGTTGATCCGGTAACTCAAGCCCGGATTATGGCATTTTTTCGAGCTGTAGCTGCTGAAATTGAGCAGGAAACAGGTTTGATATCTCAGGTTGTAGTTGATTTGAGCCATGAAGGATTTGGCTGGGCGCTAGTTTTTTCTGGTCGTCTTTTGCTAGCTGTGAAAACCTTGCGAGATGCTCATCGCTTTGGCTTTGACTCGCTGGATAAATTAGCAGAAGAGGGAGAAAACTACGTCAAAAAAGGTCTTGATTTGGCGAAGCGCTTTCCTGAAGTTGGCAATCTGTAACAATTTTAGATTTTGGATTTTGGATTTTGGATTAAATATTTTATCACTAGTCTCATCACCATGTGATTAAAACAATATCATCCAATCCAAAATTTAAAATCTAAAATCCAAAATTCCATGTGGAGTGGCTGATTGTGCAAGCAGAAGAAACGAGTATTGAAGAACTACAAGGACAAATCAGACGGCTTAACAGCAAAGCAGGTCAAATGAAAATGGATCTGCATGATTTAGCTGAAGGGCTACCAACAGATTACAAACAACTTATGGATGTTGCGGCGGCAACTTATGAAATCTATCGCAAGTTAGATGAACTTAAGCAACATCTGAAAATTTTGGAGAATGCTACATGACTGGAACTATTGATGAATTCAAGCAGCTCGTAGATGCAGAAGAATTTTTTAAATTCTTTAACCTATCCTACGATTTACAAGTTGTGAATGTAAATCGTTTACATATTCTGAAAAAGTTTTCTCAGTATATCCAAGAAATTGATAATAATTCTCCTGACTTGAGTCAAGAAGAGAAATTAAATCAATATTCTTTGGCTTTGCAAAAAGCCTATCAAGTATTTATCGAATCGACACCCCACGAACAAAAGCTGTTCAAAGTGTTTAACGACAAGCCGAAAAATGTAGTCACACTGACAGAAATCACTTCTGATTAGGAGGTATAAATTGGTTAACCTGACGGCTACCGAATTAGAACGCTATCGTCGCCAAATGATGCTTCCTAATTTTGGCGAAACAGCACAGAATCGCCTGAAGTCAGCGACAGTTCTGGTTACAGGTGTGGGAGGATTAGGCGGTACGGCGGCGCTTTACCTAGCAGTAGCGGGCGTTGGGCGGCTAATCTTAGTCCGGGGTGGTGACTTGCGGCTAGATGATATGAATCGTCAGGTTCTCATGACTGATGATTGGGTAGGTAAGCCAAGGGTATTCAAAGCTAAAGAAACTCTGGACTCGATTAATCCTGATGTCCAAGTGGAAACTGTTCATGATTACATCACCCCGGAAAATGTAGATTCGTTAGTGCAGTCTGCTGATATGGCTCTTGATTGCGCCCACAATTTTACAGAGCGCAATTTGTTAAATGAAGCCTGTGTGCGATCGCGTAAGCCAATGGTAGAAGCTGCAATGAATGGGATGGAGGCTTACCTGACAACGATTATTCCTGGTGTGACTCCTTGTTTGTCTTGTCTGTTTCCCGAAAAGCCTGATTGGGATCAGCGCGGCTTTTCAGTTCTAGGCGCTGTCTCTGGAACACTAGCTTGTCTAACGGCTTTGGAAGCTATCAAGTTGATTACCGGGTTTAGTCAGCCTCTATTGTCGCAATTGCTGACAATGGACTTGAATCGAATGGAATTTGCTAAACGCCGTTCTCACCGCGATCGCTCTTGTCCAGTATGCGGCAATAGTGCGCCTTGGAGACACGCGCATTCCAATTCGATGGAACCCACGGGTATTACACAAAATAGTCATTAGTCATTCAATTTTAGATTTTTAATTTTGGATTTTGGATTGAAAGAGAAATCTAAAATCTAAAATCTAAAATCCAAAATTGGCTGACAACCCCCACCTGAAATCAGAACAATTAATCGCTACAAATCAGGAGACTTAATGGCCGTTATTTTATCAGAAAAAGCAGAATTTCATCTGCGGGCATTCCTCAAAGGTTCCGCACCCGACGCTGATGGCGCAACTAAAGGTGTTCGCATCTCTGTAAAAGATGGTGGTTGCAGTGGCTATGAATATGCGATCGATATCACCAGCAAACCCCAACCAGATGATTTAGTAAGTCACCAAGGTAAAGTGCTGGTTTATGTTGATGCCAAAAGTGCGCCGTTATTAGACGGAGTTATTGTTGACTTCGTTGAGGGAGTGATGGAAAGCGGTTTTAAATTCATCAACCCTAATGCAACTGATACCTGCGGTTGTGGAAAGTCCTTTAAAACAGACGACGGTACGCCTACGGGTGTACCTTGCAGCTAACACAATTCTGTTAGCGCCAAGTCTGATTGTAAAGGCTATCCAAAAACTCACTTTGCGTAGCGTCGAGTTCAGGATAAGGGAAGCTGAAAGTAGGATACAGAGACTCAAAAGCTTCGGAAATTCAATTTAATTATAGTTTGAGGAGAATCGCAAAATGGCTACTTACCAAGTTAGATTAATCAACAAAAAGCAAGAACTCGACACCACAATCGAAGTTGACGAAGAGACTACCATTTTGGACGCAGCAGAAGAAAATGGTATTGAGTTACCCTTCTCTTGTCACGCAGGTTCTTGCTCTAGTTGTGTTGGCAAGATAGTTGAAGGGGAAATTAATCAAGAAGATCAAATCTTCTTAGATGACGAACAAGTTTCTAAAGGATTCGCTCTACTTTGTGTTACCTATCCTCGTTCTAATTGCACAATTAAGACACATCAAGAACCATATCTTGTCTAAGAGGTTGTTTGAAAAGTAGTTAGCTGTGACTTTAGGCACTTTTAGATCCCCCCTAACCCCCCTTAAAAAGCTATGGTGTACACACAAGTCATCGAATTACCCGAAATCCTTGGAAAACCTCACCCTGTCCTGGCGGACATCCCTCTCCTTACTAAGGAGAGGGACAGGTTTTGCGTAGCATAACCAGGGTGAGGTTTTAGGAAAGACTTGTGTGTACACTGTAGGTTAAAAAGGGGGGAACCGGAATCAATGGCAAGCAAATAAAACATGAAGGATGAAAACATACTTCATCCTTCATAATTTATATAATTTATAATTCAAATGTTTGTACCATTTAGTATAACTGGTTGTTCATTAGAATTGTTGAAGACAGGAGAGCAAGGAATTGTGAGTTTTTGCAAAAGTCAGGATGAAACAATCTTAAAAAAACTGATATCGCTAGGGATAACACAAGGAACTGCTGTTACTTTGGAACAGCGCTTACCTTCTTTAATTATTAAAGTTGAAGATAAATCTTTGACAATAGATATGAAAACTATTCGCGCTATCTATGTGCGTATTGTTGATAATTTCAGGACTTACACAAACAATAGCCAAAAATAATGATTTTTAGGTAGGGGCAATTCATGAATTGCCCCTACAGCGTATAGTTTTGCGTAAGTCCTACATTTATATTAATTAATATCTATACATCAAAATGACCTCACTCGTTTTGTAAGTACTTCTAGGAGTGAGGTCACTAATTTATAGATATAAACGCAATTTTGTATCAGAAATAGAGAGGCTTGCAGAGGAAAGCAAGTCGTTTATTTTCAATCAACAGCAAGTATCACATCTGATGATTTAATCACGGCGTAAGTCTCCTTACCTTCTACAAGTCCCAGCTTTTCTGCTGACGACTTTGTGATTATTGACACTAACTCTATCCCTGGTGCTAGTTCTAAAGTTATCTCAGTGTTAACTGAACCATGTATAACTTGTTTTACAGTACCTTTAAGAGAATTACGAGCGCTAATTTCCATTTTTTATCAGTGTTTTGCTTCTACTTAAACAATTTAGCACATTTTTTTTTAAAAGGAAATTATTTGAGATTTCTTGATAAGAATGACGGAAACACAGTAAAGCTTAATCAAAAGTTTACTTCTATCAGTTATCTGCTGTTAGTCCAACTTATGAAATAAAAATGTAATTTTTCCTAGATATTTCTGGAGATATTCATAAATGATTCATGATTCAAACTTATCAAAGTGATATTATATAACTAATACCAATTTCTTATGAAGTGCAGAGCTTCATCATTCCTGAAAGCCTAGCAACACAGGCTTTTGTATTGTCAGATAATGTGCAGCTTCTTAAAGAATTGGTAGAAGCTAAATTGTTTCTAGTCAACCTAGACTTCAACTACTCGTATAGGATTTTTAAATAATGGTGGAGTAATACCCACTATTACGTTTACCAAGCAAATTTATGCTTAGTAATTGCTCCAGAACTTTTGCATTTAAAGAACAATCATGAGTCAATTAGACAGACAAAGCTTGAGTGCAGTAACAACCCAATGGCTAATAGCAAAAGGCTATAATCCTGGGGATTTAAATCAGCCAGGTGAAAATGGCGATACAGCTTTGATGAGAGCGACAAGAGAAGGAGTTTATGCAGTCGTTAAAGAACTGATTGATGCAGGTGCGGATATCGATTCTATAAATAGCGATTGCAACAATGCTTTGTGGTTTGCTTGTTTTGGTAATCACTACGATTTAATTAATTTGCTGCTAGCTGTCAACATTAACATTGACAACCAAAATGATAATGGCGCAACTGTTTTAATGTATGCAGCATCAGCCGGAAAGACAGAAGTTGTTAAGTTACTTTTACAGCATCATCCTAACTTAGATTTGAAAAACTTAGACGACTATAAAGCTATAGATTTTGCGAGCAACGTAGAAGTTTTAAGGATACTTAAAAATGTCACAAAGTCCAATATCGGGTAAAGCCTATCATGAAGCTACCAAGCATTCTTACTTATCGGTACAAATTGATCCAAATTATGTAGATGCTTCAACACAGCCATCTCCATTTAAAGTTTATCCCAAATTTTATCGGAGAGTGAAATTAAATCTCAATAATCCTGTTCATTCTTTTATCTCATTAACTAGTGCAATAACACTGGAAAAAATATATAAAGATAGCCCCTATAAACTGCGGGTGAACCCATCAGCAGGCGCTCTGTATCCTACAGAAGTTTACGTACAGGTTCGCGGTATTGAGGGAATAGTAGATGGTATATATCATCTAGAAGTTGAGAATAATTGTCTAACTCTCATCTATGAATTAATTGATGATGGTTTAGAGAGTTATATTATACCGGGTAAAAGTATCAACGGATTCATCTTTTTAATTAGTTGCGTTTATTATAGGTCTAGCTGGAAATATCAAAATAGAAGCATGAGATATTGCTTATTAGATAGCGGACACCATTTAGGTGCAGTTTCCGCCTCAGCTTTTCTCCACAACAAAGATATACAACTAATTTTCGACTTTGATAAACTCGCTCTCAATTCAGATTTGGGATTTGAGAATAAGGAGTTTATTACGGCTTGTGCGGTGTCAGGAGAACTACAAGACAAGAAAATCAGACACTTAAGGCTAAAAGTTCCTTTTGTCTGTGGTACTGATTATTTTGAATCCAATCAATTTATTGAAGATGCTTATCAAGCAACGGCTCTACAAAAGAGTCGCCAGCAGAAAATAGAGTATCCTCAATTTGACTTGGATAAAGATAAATTTTATCAAACAGTTTGGAATAGACGTTCTGTTAGACGTTTCCGGAAAGAGTCGATTTCTCAAGAAGATTATTTATATATAGTGCAGCAACTTCAGCAGCCAATACCGACAGAAAACTATGAGCAAATAGAAATTTACTCAGTGGTGCATCGAGTAGAAGGAATGACACCTGGGTTATATAAAGGTACATATCTGGTTAAGACGGGTAATTTTAATGAAAAGACGGGTTACTTATGTATTAATCAGGCTATTGCTAAAGATAGCGCTGTAACTTTATTTTTTGTGTCAGATTATTTAAATTATCAAACTGCTATGCAAATAGCTGGTTTTCTCGGACAGAGACTTTATTTAACTAGTAATTATTTGGGAATTCAGTGTAGTGGAATTGGTGCTTATTATGATGACGAAACCCAAGAATTATTAGAAACAAATAAAGATGTACTTTATGGAATGGTAATTGGAATACAAGTAGGAAGTTAAAGAGAGATGGCTAAAGAGATGTATGATTTTAATAGTGATGACTCACGTCCTATACAACCAACATCTGCGGATATTATACTGCGGCAGCAACTAGAGTATTCTATTAGCAGATACTTTTATGAAGCTTGCGATCGCACCATTCAAAATCTTCTATCTAATTGTCGCTGGTATGTTACAACCCATGCCAATGCTCTGACGTTAGTAATAGAATGTCCCGATCAAGTCACTAATTGGCGTGTTTTACAAACAATCGTGCCAATGGGGACATTACTATATGGAATTCTTAGCAGTGCTAAAATCCGTGTTTGTCCGCCAGAAAGTCAAGGCGTACCTTTTGAAATGAGGGTAGATGAACTTTCTGTTTATCGGGATTGGGCGTGATTCAATTTTGGATTTTAGATTTTGGATTTTGGATTGTTAACTAAAAGTTGATATTTTGGCTGATAAATGTAGTTAGTTCTTTAAAAACCAGATCAGCAGAATGTTTGACAACAGGACTTAACTCCAGTCCAAAATCAAGATTTGCTGCCTCAATTAAATAAACTGTTACTTCTTTGGGAAAGTCATTTTTAAAGATTTTCTGTCCGGCGGCTAAAGCATTATCCCAGCGAAAATCGTGCAAGTTATAACTAGGTTCTGGCAAAGCTTCCAGTTCTTTTCCTGGAACTTTAAACACAGCACCAGGTTCAGAACCAGTTGAACTTGCATCAACAATTACTAATTGTTTACTACCTCTAGCCTGAAACATTACTTCCATCCCTGCGGTGCCACAGTCATATACTCGCACATGAGGATGAGGGTTTTCAGCTAGATATTTTTGTAAGCGTTGGGCAATGATTACACCTACTGCGTCGTCATTGCGATTGAGATTTCCGCAACCAATAATAGTTAGCATGGGATAATGCTTTAAATTTTCCTATGTCATAAAGGCCAACATTTCTGACTAAAACCCTTGTTCTGACTACTACATTAATTTATAAAAGTTCATATTCGCATACAATATATGTAATTGTTTTTTTACCTAAATCTCTGGCTTAACTGAACTAGAGATGTGTTACTTTGATTAGAGAAAGCATTGACACTAAGTGGATCAACTACTAAATATGTCTACTCAAACTATTTATCGGGTACTACTGAATTTACCTCCCATTAATCCACAAGATCCTCAAGGAGGTCAATTATTTCTTGAGGAATCCACAACAGATCCAGATTATCAAGAAGGTGATTCTTTCAAAGTTACAAAAATAGTTGGCATAACTACTCAGACAGGACTGGAAAATCAAGAGTTTTCTTTTATGGTAACTGTACTTGAGCGTCAGGTTCATTATGAGAGCAATCAAAAATTTGTTAACATAATCACTGAATCACCTGATAGAACAAAGATACAAGCATATGCAAAGGCACTTTATCACAAGTAGCGTACTCATATATTGTAAGCACGCACGAATATCCTCAATTTGTAGGTCTGGATAGTAGTCTCGGATAATTTCTTCAAATGAAAGTCCGTCATTGAGCAGTTCAAGAATGCTTTGTACAGTGATGCGTGTGCCTGCTATGCAAGGTTTACCAAAATGAATTTGAGAGTTAACTACAATTGTGTCCATACCACTGAAAACCTGTAATATGTTTCCTCAATTCTAAGATAAAATGCTGACAAGCAATTATTTTCGTATGTCAAGCAGATGAATAGTTTATCTACAGATCGGCACAAATTGATTGAAGCAGTTAATGCTCTACCGGATGAAACATTAATTGAACTTGCAAGCTTTCTTGAATATCTTCAATATAAATCAACAAAGGAAAAAGAAATAGACAACCATAAATCTTCTTTTCTAATGTCTATTGCAGGATTAGGAGCTTCTGCGGAAACTGATGTCTCAGAACGAGATGAAGATATATTAAAAAACGAGATTGATTCTGTACGTGGTTGGGGTTTTAAAGCAAATGATCGTACATGACAGCAATCCTAGATACAAGTTTCTTATTTGCACTTACTGATAAGAGCGATGCCAATCACTCTCGTGTTGTAAATGTCGCAAAGACTTTAAGTGAACCCTTAATTTTACCAACTTCTGTCCTTCCCGAAGTTTGTTACCTAATTTCGTCTAGACTCGGACATCCGGTGATGCGTCATTTCTTAATTGAACTTGCAACTAGCGATATTCAACTGGAATCACTTCACTCTGAAGACTTGGAGCGAGTTAATGAAATTCTGGAGCAGTATGCTGATAGTCAGCTTGACTTTACAGATGCAACGATTATTGCACTTGCAGAAAGAGACAACATCACTCGCATCTTGACGCTTGACCGTCGTGACTTTGGTTTTGTTCGTCCTAGACACTGTGATTACTTCGAGTTATTGCCATAATCTGCAAAATATGAGGCTCTGACTGATGGGACAGACAAAGCCTCTAAAGAATTAAGTTATCAGCCGAAAACTAAAACTCTACACCATATTTCTTGGCAATTTCAGTAAGTTTCTCACACTGATGTTGTGATGCTTTAGTCAATAACTCTTCAGCCTGTTCTCTAGTACTTCCCTCTTTAGGAATTAAATACTTGACATAAAGGGATACAAAATCAGCTGCGATCGCTAAACCGGATAAAGCATGTTTGTCAGCTTCCTTGCCAGCGATCGCTGCTACTAGACCAGCTTTGATTGGGTCTGGTTTAACTTTCATGAACTGATCAACAAGTTTTGGAATGTAGTCTGCTGGCGGCAAATTATCTAACTTACTTCTATCTGGAGTAAAGTTACATTCTGCGGCTTTTGCCTGCTCTAAAACACACCATTCGATGAATTCTTGCAATGCTGCATCAGGAAGGCGAGGAAGATATTTATGTAGCGCTAAATCAGACACAAGCTCACCGTGTAAATTTCTGTTTTGTTGAAGTGCATTAACGCAAGCCTAACGCACTATCTGTATAAGTTTTAGTGTGTTACGCTACGACTTTTAAATAATTTAGCAGTGCTACCAGGAGCTATCGATATTGGCATGGGCAAGTCTTTCCCCGATCCGAAAGTACCTCCAGAGGAAGTAGTTAACGATGCACTGCAAGCTGTTGTTGATGGCATTGAAGAAGTTTACCCAGGTGAGCAGGCCAAGCAACTCAATGAGCAACTGATGCAAGACCCCAAAGCGGTTGAAAAGTTTATCGCCACATTCTTACTAGGTTAAAAGAATTGGTCGGGCGATCGCCGAAATAGCAAATTCTATCTTCAAAATGGTAATTAATATCTCCAGATTATGGTTCACTAGACTATGAGTAATATTTCTGTTCTCAAAAATGCTGGAGTCGCAGTGAGGCCGAAACTAATGACTTTAATACTTGAAACTCAAAGGCTTGTGTTAAAACCAATTTTGAAGAGTGGGCTGAACACACTACACGCCATTCTCATCGACTCATACGTGAGAAAGTATCTGTGCGATGACAAAATTTTTCTCTTGGAACAGGTTGAAGAAATGGTGAGTTTGAGCCAAAATAATTTTGAAGAAAAAAGATTAGGTTTATGGTTTATTGAGACTAAAAATGAGCAAGAAATTACTGGGTTTGTTGGTTTATGGGATTTCTTTGATGAAGAACAGCCCCAATTAGTTGTAATCGACCACGGGGCGATCGCAAATTACAAGAAAGTAAAACCCATTGACATCAAAGAGTTAGAGTTCAAAAGAAGCAGACAGCAGACTGATTCAATTTGGGAAATCAAACTGTATAAATTCGTGGGTTTTAAGCAGCATTTTTGACAGCAACTTTACTCGGCAGGAACTTGTGGAAGTAAAGAAGGAGTTGGTTGACCCTGGCGTTTAGCGCTAATGGCTTGAGTCAAAAATTCCAAGACATTTCGACGCTGAGACTTGAGCGGAGCCGGAGACGCTCCGCCTCCGGAGTAGTCACAACAGTTAACATCCTTTGCACAAAATGGCTACCAGCCTGGGTTTGAGA
>NZ_WBKM01000253.1 GCF_015714725.1 Nostoc sp. WHI | reverse complement strand
GCGATCGCTCTTTGGGAAAAACTTTTTGGTTTACTGTTTATCTGGGAAAAGCGATGTCTATGACGGGCTACGCCTACGCACTGACTGAGTTTTTCCCGTAGATTAAATGCGATGGCAAACGTCGGTAAGTCGGGGATCTTGTTTCTGACAAATGATTTGGGATTGCGATATCAGCATATTCAAAGGGGGTAGGGTGTGGGGGGTAGGGTGTGGGGAACCCAAGTTTAAAAACGTGGGATTGTAACAAGGACACTGTTTTTCTCGCGCTTTGCGTCTCGAAAAACATCTTTTTTTAAACTGAGCTTTAAACTCAGAACTAAAGTTTTTATTTAAACCCCTACACCCTAAACCCTACACCCTACACCCTGTTTTTTGTAATGTTTTAGAATCTGGATAGAAGCAAAATATTTTCCCTACAGTTCCTCCTCTTAATATTCCAGCTATGACTTCAAGTGCGTACAAAAGCTATGTCGAAGACATCGCGCCAAAAAACACAATTCCTGCTCTGGAAAACGGTGACAGACTAACTCAAAATATAGTTTGGCGCTTTCAAGACAGAGAACTGGATTGGTTTCGACTAACATTCGGTAAGTATATTCTGCTTGACTCCAATTCGGAAGGAATCATCAAAAGTGAAGTTTTCCCAGGATTATGGTTGGATAAAGAAGCCTTGTTAGCCGGAAATTTAGCGAAAGTAATTGAGATAGTGCAGCAGGGATTAACAACAGTTGAGCATCAGAATTTTGTGAAGCAATTGTCTGATAGCTTGTAGAGACGCATGAATAGTTGGAATCCCCCACTAATTGGTTAGTGCAGATACTCGTAGGGGACGGTGCCAGAGAGCGATGCCTGCGGCAACCCTGGAAGCGATCGCACATTCAGATGAAAAATAATAGTTTTCCTTACAGGCATACTTTTTCGGATCTTGCATTTGCGGCTTATCTATGTGAATATTCTATCAGAAAAATACGGTAAGTTGCTATATTTATCGTAGTATTGATATTGCTTATAGTTTAATGTACGTATGTTCAGTAACTATTTACCACATCGATTGATGAAGATTGTCAGCAGCTTTCTTCGGAATTATGAAATATCCAGAATTGGCACATTTGCCTTATTTTTTGCTGTCGGATTAAGTCTAACTTTTGTGATCTCGGCTTGTTCTCCCAACAACACAAGTAACTCCACCGCAACACAGACAGCAAATCAAGGTGTGGTAGTTCGTATTGGCTACCAAAAAGCGGCTACTATTCTCAACGCTCTCAAAAACCGAGGTAATTTAGCGCAAACTTTAACTGCTGCTGGTGCTTCGGTGACATGGGCGGAATTTCCCGCAGGTCCACCTATGCTAGAAGCAATGAACGCAGATAGTATTGACTTTGGCTATACAGGTGAATCACCACCAATATTTGCCCAAGCCGGAGGTACTCCCTTGCTTTATGTTGCTTATGATCCTTGGAGTCCCAAAGCTGAAGCAATTATTGTACCGCAAGATTCACCAATTAAAAGTGTTGCTGACCTTAAAGGAAAAAGAGTAGCCTTTGCTAAAGGCTCGAACACTAACTATCTTGTTGTCAAAGCTGTAGAAGCTGCTGGATTAAACTATAGTGACATTCAACCAGCACATCTAACACCAGCAGATGCCCGTGCAGCATTTACTAGTGGTAACGTTGATGCTTGGGCAATTTGGGACCCTTACCTAGCAGCAGTTGAACACGACACAAAGGTTAGGATATTAACAGATGCGACAAATTTAGCACCGAACCGGGGTTACTATCTTGCGCGTCAAGAGTTTGTTAATTCTCATCCAGATTTGTTGAAAACTCTATTAGATGAAGTAAGCATTGTAGATAAATGGGCAACAAATAATCCAGAAGAAGTTGCCAAGTTTTTAGAACCAGAGTTAGGTATTCCCGCAGCAGCATTAGAAAATGCCGAAAAACGACGAAAGTATGGCGTTTTACCGTTAACAGATGAAGTAATCACTCAGCAACAAAACATTGCCGATACTTTTCACAAAATCAAGCTAGTTCCCAAGCAAATCCAAGTCAAAGATATCGTTTGGAACGGTAATAAATCTTAGAAGTTCCTCCCTATTCGCAAAAGCTTATGGACATCAACACCCAACAAATAAAAACTGATGTACTTGTCATTGGTGGCGGTACAGCTGGGACAATGGCTGGAATTAAAGCCAAACAAGCGAATCCCGATGCAGAGGTGCTGATCTTAGAAAAGGCTAACATCCGACGAAGTGGTGCGATCGCAATGGGTATGGATGGTGTGAATACCGCAGTCATTCCCGGTCATTCTACCCCAGAACAATACGTGCGCGAAATCACCCTTGCTAACGATGGGATTGTCAACCAAAAAGCCGTTTATCAAACAGGCAAATTAGGTTATGAAGTTATCCAAGAATTAGAAACTTGGGGTGTGAAATTTCAAAAAGATGCTCAAGGCAACTATGATTTAAAACAAGTGCATCGTGTAGGTAAATATGTCTTACCCATGCCAGAAGGAAAAGACCTCAAAACAATTCTTACCCGACAAGTTAAACGCCACAAAGTCAAAGTCACAAATCGCGTCATGGCAACCCGTGTATTAGTCCAAGAAGGACGTGCTATTGGTGCGGTGGGATTTGATGTCAGAAACGGTGATTATATCGTCATTCAAGCGAAAGCAGTCATTTTGTGTACAGGTGCTTGTGGCAGATTAGGATTACCTGCTTCTGGCTATCTCTACGGCACTTATGAAAATCCTACTAATGCCGGAGATGGCTATTCAATGGCTTATCATGCAGGTGCAGAACTTAGTAATATAGAATGCTTTCAAATTAATCCTTTAATTAAAGATTATAACGGCCCCGCCTGTGCTTATGTCGCCGGGCCTTTTGGCGCTCATACTGCTAACGCCGAAGGAAATCGCTTCATTAGCTGTGACTATTGGAGTGGTCAAATGATGTTGGAAATCTGGAAAGAATTAAATTCTGGAAAAGGGCCAGTCCAACTCAAAATGACCCATCTTGATGAAGATACAATCGCTGAGATTGAATCTATACTGTGGGCGAATGAACGACCAAGTAGAGAACGTTTTCATCAAGGTAGAAATGAAGATTATCGCACTCACGGTGTAGAGATGCACATTTCAGAAATTGGCTTATGTAGTGGTCATAGTGCCTCTGGTGTGTGGGTGAATGAAAACGCTCAAACAACCATCCCAGGCTTATATGCAGCCGGAGATATGGCCAGCGTTCCCCATAATTACATGATTGGGGCATTTGTTTTTGGTCGCATAGCGGGAACTCATGCCATTGAATATATCCAAAATTTAGATTTTATTGAACCAGATACAGATTTTTTAGAAGCTGAAAAAGCTAGAATATACGCTCCATTAACACGTCCTAATGGTGTACCTCATACTCAAGTAGAATACAAATTAAGACGCTTAGTTAATGATTATCTGCAACCACCAAAATCAGGTAATAAAATCGAGATTGGTTTGAAACATTTTGTTCAATATCAACAAACATTAGATTTAATGGGCGCTCGTGATCCCCATGAATTGATGCGTAGTCTAGAAATTCACTTTATTCGCGACTGTGCAGAAATGGCAGCCAGAGCATCATTATATCGCCAAGAGACTCGTTGGGGTCTTTATCATTATCGCTTAGATTATCCAGAGAAAAATGATGAGGAATGGTTTTGTCATGTCAATTTAAAGAAAGATGAATTAGAGCAAATGGTATTGTTTAAGCGTCCTGTAGATCCTTACATTGTAGAAATAGATACAGTCAACGAATTATACAATGTTGCAGTTAAGTGAGAGGATGTTTTAAAAGTTTTAGCAAAATGTAGAGTGCATTGTAACCCAGCGCAATGCACCATCAATAATTCAATGACTTTTCTAAAATGCTTAAACTAATTAACCCAACTTGTGATTTATATTTAGAGTTTATTAATATGGTGGCGGAATATCAAAAACTTGGTGAATCACGTCTATTTTATCAGAATAATTTGACGTTAATTCAAGAAGATTTTTCCGCCTATATTCAATATTTAGAAAATAATTCAAAAGGTATTAGTTTAAAGCCTGGTTTTGTACCTGCAACAACTTTTTGGTTAGTGACGCAGGGTAAGGTAATTCTGGGCGAAAGCCAACTGCGTCACTGGCTAGTACCTACTTTAGAACATCGAGGAGGACATATTGGATATATGATTCGTCCTTTTCAGAGAAGTAAAGGATATGGTACAAAAATACTGGCTATGACTTTAGAAAAAGCTAGAAATATGGGATTGAGTCGTGTGCTTTTAACCTGTGAGCAAGATAATCTTGCTTCCGCTCGTATAATTCAGAAAAATCAAGGTAAATTAACAAGCGAGGGATTCTTGGAAAATTCGGACAAAATTATTTCCCGATATTGGATTGATTTGTGAAAACTTATCTTGAGTTTAAGACAACAAAAATGGGTTATAAAGCTATAATTTTTGATATCGATAATACCCTGTTAAATTTTGAGCTATGTGAACGCTAAGCTATTCTTGAAGCCCTGGAAGCTTGTACAATATCTTTAATGAATGGAATAAGTGAAAGTGCGATCGCTATCTCTTGTAGATTAGGTAGAACGTAGTGGAATCCAACACATGATATTGGGAAAACAGAAAATATTTACATGACATCTCTCAATCTATTGGATAAAATCAATGCTAAACCTATTTTTTATATTTAATTATTCGCTAAGATTAATATCGATGTTGGGTCAATACCGTTCGGATAAGATCCCCCCGCCTGTGGCGACCCC
>NZ_WBKM01000239.1 GCF_015714725.1 Nostoc sp. WHI | reverse complement strand
GGAAGTTGAGCCTTTGAGGGTGGAAGTTGAGCCTTTGAGGGTGGAAGTTGAGCCTTTGAGGGTGGAAGTTGAGCCTCTGAGGGTGGAAGTTGAGCCTTTGAGGGTGGAAGTTGAGCCTTTGAGGGTGGAAGTTGAGCCTTTGAGGGTGGAAGTTGAGCCTCTGAGGGTGGAAGTTGAGCCTTTGAGGGTGGAAGTTTCAAAAATCTAGAAGCAGTACCTTGGGTTAAGATCCCCCCGCCTGCGGCGACCCCCTTAAAAAGGGGGTAAAAAGAAGAGGTGTTAGCCCCCCTTTTTAAGGGGGGTTGGGGGGATCTCCGAATACCAAATATCATTAACCAAGCGTATTGATTCTAAAAGAACAAGTGAAGATTTTGTTTGAACGATTATAAAATTCAAGCTACTTATCACCTTGACAGGGCTAGAGTTAAGAGTTAAAAGTTGAAAGTTTTTACTCAAAGATATCTAAATAAAGAATCCGAAAAGCAATAACTTTAATTTGTAGCCTATTATGTACCTACAAAGGTAAAATCCACCCGAATTTAGAGTTATTCTGGCTGCCCAAACACTCTTTGTATTTCACATAATTTAAGAATCGCCATAAAGTTTTTTAACAGGAGTTAAGCTATGACGCAGCGACTGACTCAAGAACAATTAGCACAAATAGTCACAGAAGTAGGGGGGCTACAAGTGCGTCGGGACGCCGAACTAGACCAACAGCAGGTTAGAGAAATTTTACAAGAGTTGAATTTACCGCCAGAGTTACTAGGTGAAGCACTGATTCAGTTAAATCGTCGTCAAGCATTGGAGGTACAACAACGTCGGAATCGATGGATTGCTTCGGGAGTGGTGGCAGTTGTATTGGTGGCGATCGCATCTACAATATTTTTTATCCAGCAACAGAATTCTATACTCTCTCGTATTTCTGCTCAACAAGACCGCATCACTTTGGTAGAAAATAGTGGCAACGACTTGAAGACAATTTCCCGCCAAACCAATCCAGAAGTTTCTTACCGTGTCAAATTGAAGGATGCACCCGTGGGTAAAAAGCTGGCTCTCTCCTGCAATTGGATTGACCCAAGCGGTCAAATTGTCAAGCAAAACAGCTATCAAACCCGCGAAATTAATACGTCTGTTTGGGACACCCAGTGTAACTACACCATTAACCCGGCTGCAACCGTTGGCAATTGGCAGGTGCAAATGTTCTTGGAAGGTAGGCAGATTAGTGATGAAACCTTTGAAGTTAAGTAGCGCAGATGGGCAACATCCCACATCACTTTCTTGGCTATTGGGGTTATGGCGTTCAACGCGAGTTAGAAGCGCTGTTAAATAATGTTGAGAAATTGCACGCAACTACGCCGATAAAACAGTTTTCTCCACAGGAAAATTATCTGCATCCCATCTGGAATGTTGGTTATGTAGGGCTGGATGGAAATTTCCCACCGCAGCAAAATCAAATTGCTGCTATCTCGGCATCAGGACTATTCACTTCACCCGATGCGTGGGTAAGTCTACAGGAAAACAACTGTCTAATTTTGGGAAGAGAACCTTTTGGAAAAATGCCTCTGTACTGGACTGTGCAAGGACAAGTGATTTGGTTTTCATCCCAACTGCAATTACTCTTAACGATTTTGCAACAGCCAGAAGTTAGCATTTCTGGGTTATATGGCTATAGCTGTTTTTCCTACGTTCCAACACCTTTAACCCCTGTTAATGAAGTGTTTGCAGTTCCGGCGGGAACTGAATTAGTTTGCCAGAGTAATTACCAATTAGGTAAACTGCGATCGCCTGAATCTAAAAACATCCACTCATGGCGGGAAGTTCCAGAACAGTTAACAGATGAAACGACAGCAATTACTCAATTGCAAATTCTCCTGAAAGACTCCATTGGGCGACAGATTGCCGATTTAACAGATGAGCCTGTTGGGGTGTTTCTCTCTGGCGGACTTGATTCTTCGGTGGTGGCGGCGTTGCTGGTACAAGCAGGGGTGAAAGTCCGCGCTTACACTTTAGATTTTGGTGACATCGGCATTCCCGAATATCCTTATGCTGAACAAGTCGCCCAATTTCTCAAAATTCCTCTGGTAAAAGTGGCAGTAACCCCAAGTTCGATCAATAATGCTCTAATTCCCACTGTGCAAGCATTAGATTTACCCTTTGGAGATGGGGTATGTGTGCCGTTGTATCTCCTCGCTCAAAGGGCTAGTCAGGAAACCCAGGTAATTTTTAACGGCGAAGGTGGAGATCAATTATTTGCCGGTTGGACGAACAAACCTTTAATTGCCGCAGCTGTTTATCAATCAGAAAATCCCGCCGGACAGGAAACTTTTATCCAGCAATATTTCCGCACATTTCACCGTCTTGGGGGATACGAATCTCAAGTTTATCAGCCAGAGGTCTATGCACAGATCAAAAATTTACCTCCCGAAGATTGGTTGGTGGCGGCTCTTGATTCATCGGAATGTTCATCTTTGCTGCATCGCCTCCGCCGTGCCGGTTTGATGCTCAAAGGAGCGCAGAATATCCATCCTCGTGCGACTGCATTGGGGTTTGCTCATAGATTATGGGTGCGATCGCCTTTTTGTGACTTACCTTTAGCTGAGTGGACATTTAGCCTATCTGGAGAACTCTGCTTGCAGGGCGCTTGTGAGAAATATATCCTCAAGCGGGCTGTGGAAAATTGGCTCCCGCCGGAGATTGTCTGGCGACAAAAGCGGGGTATGGGAGTGCCTTTAACTTCTTGGTGTTTAAATGATTTTTGGCATCAGATGGGTGTCTGGCTCAATCCTGAGATCCTTCGCGCTAACAATCACTTTTATCCTGACATCGCCGCCCAAATCGTTGAAGGCAAATTGGGAGCAGCGATTCAAGATCGTCGGATTGGTGAAACACTGTGGTTACTTATTATGTGGCAACTTTGGCGAGCGCACGTTTTAAATGAAGAATTAAGCAAACAGTCTTGGGATCATCCGTTTTGGATACCGCGTTGGCTATGGAGAAATTATCAGCGATGGCAAGGTTAGAGAAGAGTGAACAATTAATTTCTTCATCTCTTCCATTTTCTTGGGAACAGGCGCAGGAGTTAGTAAATATTTACGGTTCTCCTCTTTATGTTTATCAGAGCGATCGGTTGCGCGAAACTATTGAGCGGATTACTAAGGCTATCAATTATCCCCGGACGCAATTTCGGTTTGCGAGTGTTACCAATGGCAACATTGCATTGTTAAAAATTTTTCGCTCGGCTGGATGGGGACTTCACGCTAATAGCCCAGGAGATATTTATTTGGGTTTGCAAGCTGGTTTTGAGCCTAGTGAGATTGTTTATAGTGGGAGCAATTTGAATCGGGCGGAGATGGTTCAAGTTTTGAATTGGGGAGTTGCAATTCTCAATTTTGATAGTTTGGCTCAGTTGCGGTTGTGTTGCGAAGTTTTTTTTGATCACGCAGAGGCGCAGAGGCGCAGAGAGGAGAGTTGCAGAGAGAAAGGTGTTCGGCTGGGTTTACGGGTTAATTTGCCGGAGGTTACGGGGGATAGCCGAATTGGTGTGCGTTCTGAGGAGTTTGGTGAGGCGATCGCTTTAACTGGTGAGGTTGGATTGAAGCTGAGTGGTTTACACTTTTATCGAGGGACGGGAACTAATGCTACAACTGCTTTTACTGAGGTGATTGATACGGTGATTGCTACGGCACAACAGTTACCAGATTGGGAATATTTGGATTTTGGTGGGGGCTTTGGCTACCCTTATCACCACAGCAAAGCAGCTTTTGATTGGGAAATGTTTGGGGCTGAGTTAACCGAGAGAATTACTCGTTTAGGACGAGGAATTGATTTGATAATTGAACCGGGACGAGCTGCTGTCGCTTCATGTGCAACTTTGCTGGCTGAAGTTGTTTCTGTAAAATGGCAAGGAGAAAAACAAATTGTCGGAGTTGATACGACTGTTGCTAATCTTTCAGTCCCCTCGGTACACGGCGGCTACCGCGAAATCGTCACTTGGAAAAAATTTCCAATTCTCCACTCCCCACTCCCCACTCCCCATTCCCTATTCACAACTGATGTTTGTGGTAATACTACATATTCACGAGATTATCTGGGGAAAAATTGCCAACTTCCAGCGTTAGAAATTGGTGATGCGATCGCTATTTTAGATGTAGGTGCTTATGGCTATGCTATGTCATCTCACTTTTTACACCGCCCCAAACCTGCGGAAGTATTGCTAGAAAACGGCACACACCGCCTGATTCGCCAACGAGAAGACTACAGTGTTTTGCTAACAAATCAAGTGCTTGATATTTCCCCCCCTTTTTAAGGGGGGTTAGGGGGGATCATACCTGATTTGAACCGTATTGACTAACGATTAATAACCAACATTTAACAACCATTATGAAGTGTATTAACTGCGGAACTGACAATAAACTAAAAGACCGGACAGCTAATCAAGGTCGGTGTATAAAATGCAATCATCCCTTTGCTTTTGAACCGACCAGTATGAGTAATATTAAGATTACTGACCCATTTTTTGCAAAGGCGATCGCTGATATTTCTGCAAATAACACCTTATTTTTTACACCAAAGCAACTGTTGTACTTGTTAGATAATCGTCAGAGGGCTAAATCATTTTCAGGATTTAGGTGGTTTGTTCCATTTATAATAGTTAGCTTTTTTACAGGCATTCCTACTCTTTTTATATTCCCGTTTATTTTAAGTTTGATTCTTGTTCTAATATTTTTAACATCTAGTAAGTCTAGTAAGCTCAATAACAAAGCTCGCCAGGCAAATGCAAAGAGGGTACAAATTTTAGGAGGAATTATTCTTGCTGGAGGAATTTTATTTAGTCTTATTATAAATTCATTTGCTCTATTTGTTATTTTCGTTAGTACAGGTATGCTATCGATATATTTAGGAACTCGACAGCTAGGGCGAATTGGATTCTTAACACAGGAATTTTTATTTTCTAGATCTCAGGTTCAAGATTGGCTAAACCGATGGCAGCAAATCAATGGTTCAATTCTCAAAATTCTTCCTTCTCCAAACCAGCAAAATACACCAGCCACCGTTAATCCTGATGTAACTGCTTACAGTTTTGATAGATTAGTCGTTTGTGATAGTACTGTCATTGCTCAATTATTAATTGCTAATAATTTTCACTTTGAAAATAACTGTGCAATTCTCAGCATCACTGGATATCCCCAAAGCATTTTTGACACCACAATGCAAATGCTGCGTCGCAATCCTGATTTGAAAGTCTATGCACTGCATGATTGCAATCCACGAGGAATTGGTTTAGTTCATAACTTGAGAACTAGCGCTAATTGGTTTCTCAACAGCGATACTGTGATTATTGACATAGGACTAACGCCACGTCAAATTATCGCTACTAAGCGCGGAATGTTCATTCAATCTTCTCCAGAGTCGGCGCAAGCAGCTAAACAATTGGCTATAGAAATTCGTCAAAGTTTATCTGCTGAAGAATTATCATGGTTAGAATCTGGAAAGTTTGTAGAATTGGAATCTTTCACTCCCCAAAAACTAATTCAAGTTCTGCAACGAGGTATTGCTGGTAGTCAAAATATCGAAAGTAATGACGGTGGCTTGATTTTTGTAGGCGATACAGGAAATGATATGTACATTGTTGAAAGCTTTGGTTAGTATTCTCATTTCGGCTGTAGAGGAGTAAATCTGTACGCTCCTACCAATGTATTTGTAGTAGTAAGTTCGTGAAATGGTATTAGCTTTAGCTTCTCTTTTAGCGAGGCTTAAAACTTATTTGAAAAAAGAATGCAATCTATAGAGACGCGATGAATCGCGTCTTCACCCAAGGATGTGTCGCAATCATTGATTGAATTAGTATCAATACAGTTCAGATAAGACCAAAATATTTGTAGAGACGGCGATTTATCGCGTCTCAAAAACCCAAAATTTTGTACCACTAGCCCTTAACTGAACCGTATTGGAATTGGTATTATCCTTTTTCTGTCACTTACGGGATTAAGCAAGTAGTAAATAAGTTAAACTATCCAGAAGGATAAAAGGGTGCAAATAACAAGTGATAGCTCTGTTTTAGCGATTAATTTAGCGAAATAGAGCCGATTTAAAATGTTAAAGGCATCGCTTGAGAATAAAAAAGAAAGGTTGAGGTATGTTTTTATAATCCATAATTCCTAACACAGTATTTTCATCTACTTTTCTAAAAGAATCATTGATTGGCAGATAATCATAAATCATTGTAGCAGTCACTTTTTCTCTATACTCCATCATCCGCAGTCTGGCTTGACTTCTCTCGGTTTTAAGTAAAGAATTAATTGAGATCAGCAATGGTTTGAGAGAATCATTTTTGGGTATCGGCAATTGTAAAAGCCAGTTCATTAAAGTGGGGTTAGGCGCAACCTGAAAAATTTTTCCCTGACTATCTAAAAATAATAACGGGTGAACATTTTCAGAATCTATAAACTCCTTACCATACCAATTGGAAATTTCCAATAAACCATCCATTGGATGATTTGTATGCAGTCCAGACCCTTGCCAACGACCAAACATAAAGCCTAAATTTACGGGTTCAAGGGTGTCAAACAATTCTAAAGCTTTTTCTGTCGTAGTTTTACCCGTTTTCAGTATCAACTGATAGTTTTCTAATGTTTCCATTGTTGCTGTCCTTATACCTGTAATCTTGCCAATACGAGCTTTTAATGCTCATTCTTTTAAATTGACTATGCTTAACACAATACGCTTGGGTTAGTGATATTTAGTGTTCGGAGATCCCCCCAACCCCCCTTAAAAAGAGTGGCTATATCTCTTTTACCCCCTTTTTAAGGGGGTCGCCGCAGGCGGGGGGATCTTAACTAAACCGTATTGATGTTTAATATAGTTAGTATTTAATTGATTTACAGATTAGATTTATTCAATTTGTTGGTTTAACCAAGCCTCTAAATCAGAAATGGCTGAGAAGTCTAACAATGCCTCTCATAACGCCTCTAATTGTTCAATAGATAATCCTTGAACTCGCTCAATATTAAATGAACTAATCTCACCAAGACGCCGATTTAGTAGACGTAGAATTAAACGTTGTTCGCCTTGTTTATTCCCTTCTTGTACAGCTTGTTCCCGGTCTTGTTGATAAAGTGGTTTTAACCGCATAATTAACTCCTGCTCATCATCTTCTGAATTTTGATTAACTCGCAAGTTCTGTTGCAAGTTATAAAGTAATTCTAGCGTTGCTTTGCGAAATGGATGATTTAATGGTAATAGCTCTAATTCGTCTATTGCTTGTTTCTGTACTGTTCCTCGACCGAGAATTCTCAACCACAGAGTTTCTTGGGTGCGGGGTAACTGGTGAATAGCAACGATCGCAGTCCGCAAATACTCTGCGATAAAATGTACTCCAGGTAGCCAGTCTACTTTTTGACTTGCACCGAATCCTGATAGCAGCGTTGTGGATGCTGTTGGGGTGAGTATCCATAATTTGGGAAGTTCTAATTCTTGAATGGAAGTTTTATTTCGATTTGCTTGGCGTTGTAATGCACCTCTTACTTCTAATAATTTCAACAGACAATCACAAATTTCTTCTTTTGATGCAGCGTTACGAAAGGGTTCAAAAATGGCTGCTGTAGTTGCAAATCTTCCTAATAATCCTAGTGTTTCTAATTTAGTACTTTGTTTTGCTAAAGGAGAAAATAAAACATCGATTTCTCGAACTTCTCCTGCCACACGGCTAGAACCTTGCACTTCTCCATAAGGTTTAAGTAATTCTTCTAAATAGTCTTTCGCAAATTGGTCATGAATAAATATAGTCATTCAATTTAATTTGATAGTATTTATTCGGTTATGCAATAAGTTTACTTTTTATTCACCTGCAACCAAATCTCTAAACTTACTAATAACCAAAGTTTGACACCATAACGACCCCAAACGTCACCTCGATAATCTAGCCAGTCACGTATTAATGACTGATTGAAATAAGGCGCGATCGCACTTTTCCTACTTAACAATAATTTCCTCGCTTCTCGCTGCCAATACTTCCGAAATCCCATCTGCACAGGTACCATCATCCCACTTTTAGGACGATGAATAATTGCCTGTGGTAAAATATCTGCAACAGCTTGTTTGAGTACTGCTTTTTCTTCCACTCCCGAAAGTTTGTACTCTGGAGGAATTTGCATACTTAAATCAACTACTCGCTGATCAAAAAGCGGCGATCGCCCATGTAACCCAGCCGCTTGAGTTAAGTTATTTACTTTTGTCAAAATTTGGTCGGCTCCCTTAAATTTAATATTCATTGCCATTAATCGATTTAAATAACTGGCATCAGAATTTAAATCAGCCGAAAATATAGATGGTTCGGTTTTTATTGCTGTCCAAACTTCTGGTTTTAAAAGTTGTGGCAAATCTAATGCACACTTTTGAAAGGCAATCAAATATGCTTGCAGTGAATCTTGATTATTAATCGAACCGTATAAACTATTAATTAGCATCGGCTGATTCTTGGGGCCGCCAAAACATGGATCGCCACCCTCACCATTGAGAATAACCTGCACATTTGATCGCGCCATTCTTCCCACCAGCAAATTTGGCACCGTTAGCGGATCGCCTATAGGATCATCTAAATACGCCATTGTCTCCGGTAGGCGTTCCCACATATCTTTAAAGGTTATTTCGAGAATGTGGTGTTGAGTTTGGCAATGTTCTGCAACCAAACTAGAAAACTCTAACTCGTTGGGAGATTCAGCCCCAAAATGAATCGAGTAGGTATGGACTGGTGCATGATGAAACTTGGCTGCTAAAGCTGTAATGCTGCTGGAGTCCAGCCCCCCTGACAACAAAACACCAACAGGGGCATTTTGCGGTAAATATTCTTGAACAACTTGATCAAGTAGAGAACGCAGGCGATCGCCATGCCACACTAAAGATTGATCTGCTGCTATAATCTGCTCTTGAAGTTCCCAATAAGTATAAACTTTCTCTGAAGGCATTTCGATAACAGTTCCCGGACGCACTTCTTTTACCTGTTGCCAAAGTGTGCGTTCTCCCGGTACAAAGGCGCAACAGAGGTAATCGCGCAGCGCCACCAAATCCAGTTCTGCTGACCGATAGGGTGTGAGCGATCGCATTTTCGGCGCGATCGCCCGAATTGCACCAGTGGTAGTGTAATAGAGAGTACGGCTACCAATGCGATCGCGTCCTAGCCACAATATTTGTTGTTGACGATCCCAAACCACTAATCCAAACATCCCCACCAACAACTTTAGACATTCAAAACCAAATTTTTCCCAAAGTTGAGCAATTAATTGACAATTGTTTTCTAAAAAACCACTTGGCTCGACTCCCAATGTTTGCAGCAACTTCACGCGATTAGTTAACCACACATCCCCAACCACCACAAATTGTTTTGTGGGACTGAGTGCAAATTGTTCTGTAGCTAGTGTAGAAATAATAGCAAACTGGTCATCTCGCCACACTACATTCTCTGTCATATTATTTAATGTTCCCCAAACTACATACCAGGTAGGAATAACCTCGATAGATGAGATATTAGATTTAGGATTTTTGAAAATATTGGATAGCATATTGAGCATTCATAACAACAGCTTAAGTTGTCGTAACAACGGCTTTTAGTGATATTGCGATATCGGATGACATTCAATACAGTTCGGTTAAGGTTTTTTTATGAAAACTCTAAATCGAAAAGACGCGATTTATCGCGTCTCTTGCCTTAACCGAACCGTATTCGGCTGACAGTCTTGCACTGAGATAATCATTTTATGCGATGCCTACGGTGGTAAACTACACGCTAGTTCCCCACTGTCCAATCTTCAAACTCTAACTCAGGTATGCGAGAAAAATCTCGCTGATTCCGCGTTACCAAAATTCCATTATTAGAAATTGCAATTGACGCTATTCGTAAATCTTGCGTACCAATACGGATTTTTTGCCGCTTTAGTTCTGTATAAGAATTCATAGCTTTTCCGTCAAAATCAAGTATTCTAATTATGTTAAAAAATTCTACTCCCTGGCGCAATCCTAAATAACCCCATCTTATTCTTTCGGCTTCTGAAGACTGACGGATAGCATCCAACCAACCACGCATTTGTTCTTCAACTGTAATCACAGTGACAGCGATATCCTGAAAATTTACCTGATTTATACGTTGTTTAATCAAAGGGTGCTGCTTTTGAAAAAGCGTGAGGGTATCTGTATCTAGTATCCACAAACTCATCAAACTAAATCCTCTATAGGATTATGATTTGATTTCTGAAAAAACTCCGTACAGATCAAAGAGCATTCTTTCCCGTTGCCTCTTGCCTCTTGCCTCTTGCCTGCCTACCCAGATAAGTTCAAAAATCAAATCGGATTGCTATATATCTATTTCGGCATCGAGTTCACGGCGATAAGCTTCGATGTTTGATAACACATCCTCAAATAGAGGATTATCTTTATACATACCTGCAAATTTCATCCAAGGATGGTCTGATTTTGATGCTTCTATTTCTTGATTAACTATTTCCACATTTTGAAATCGAGTATTCACAAGTTCGTGTAAATTTTTCAGCGCTTCTTCTCTTGTTGCACTAAACACCTGACAGTCTGGTAAACCCCAAACTGTTGCTTGATATCCGTCTTCTTTTACTTCAACTAATACTGAATATTTAAATATGGATGGGGAATTGGTTGTATTTTTCAGCAAATCATTAGTCATAAAATACCTAATTTTTTTAGTTGTGGCTATATCTATTGTAAATCCGGTACAATGCCCAATCCCCAATTCCTTTTACCCCCCAAGTCTCAAATCTCTTTCCATAAGCATTTGAAGTTCGACATTCTCAACGTTAGGTATTGCTTCTAATTGAGAAATACCAGCGATCGCATCGACAATACTACCTGATTGTGCACGCAACCATGCAGCTTGAGGCGCATAGTCAAGGCTTTGCTCCACTTCGTAACCAGCTCGATTGATCACCTCGCGCTGAGACTCCACATCAACGCCTTCAGCAAAGCGGATGAAAACCAGTCCAGTTGGTACTGCTAGCAAATCATTGGGTTCTATTGTGTAAATCGGACTCAGTGTATCCGGTTCCGATTGATTTGGTTCGCCTGAAAAAACTGCGATTGCACCGTCGTTAAGTTGTAAAACTGCTCCCGATGCCACGGTGTTAGCTTGCTTGTAATGTACTGCATAGTACCCAGGCTTGCGAGTGTAGCATACAGCAGTGCTATCGCTGCCAACGCGAATTTCTTGAGGATAATCAGAAAAATAGTCTTTTTGGAATCTCACTTCAGCAATCAAGGGTAGAGAATACACCTTTAGGAAATACTCAGCCGGAAAATAAATCATCCTTCTCAAGTTGTAATGATGTTAAAGCGTTTTTCAGTGACATGAAATACAAATCTTTCGCGCGAGGATGAAGATTCGTAAAGCAATTTGACTTTAAATCCCCTCTTTTCTGGAAAGATAAATCAAAGACTTGTATAAACCTTCTAAGATTAAATTCTGTTTAAGCTTATTTTTTGATGTCGTAATACAGATATAGCACATGAAATAAACAGCATCATGAACTAAACCACATCTATGTTTGAGTAAAAGTAGTAGGAGCAGCTTTCAACTGAGCGCTCACGCCGTTCGCGTAGCGTTCCGCAGGAAAGTCTTGCTCCCTGCTAATAGTAGCTACAGTGTACACACAAGCTTTTTGACTCGCACCTTAGATGCATCGACGTGCACCTTAGATGCATCGACGTGCACCTTAGATGCATTGACGTGCACCTTAGATGCATCGACGTGCACCTTAGTTGCATCGACGTGCACCTTAGATGCATCGACGTGCACCTTAGATGCATCGACGTGCACCTTAGTTGCATCGACGTGCACCTTAGATGCATCGACTCGCAAAAATTAATTTACCCTACATTACACAGTAACTTTAAAAGATTTGTATGTACACGGTAGCCTTTGCAAGGAAAGATTAAGAGTGGTAATAGGGAGAGATGAAAAGGCATCTGACTCGTGTGTATACCGTAGGTTAGTAGTAGTGAGCAAAATACTACTAACCTATGTTTCAAAATGAACAAGGTTTAACGTCAGTTTAATAACCAATTTTCAAGATAGTTTCACTTTAAATATCTCAGGAGATTAAATTATGGTTCACGTTCGCTATGGTGGAGAGAATGGTCAACAGTATGAACTTGCTATCAGTAACGAGCACCTTGTAGTGCGTACCGAAAGCCACAGCCCCTTGATTACTGAAAGACCCTTTGAAGTTGCACCTGTATCACCCGCAGCTCGCAGCATCCTCAATCAATTTGAGTTAACAACGCGGTTTCGGCAAGCTGGTGTAGAAATATTACGAGCTAAAATTCCGACTCAGGATGCTGCTTTGCGCGATCGCGCCCGCGAAATTCTCAGCCAAGAGTCTGAAGTCCAATTTGCTGGACGTGTCCTTGTCGATCCCCAGTCAAGACAGCCTGTAATCTACACTGAAAACCTCTTCGTTAAATTTGATAATGAAGAGGAATTAAGCGTTTACCAAGAGATATTAGCACGTTACGGCTTAACAATTAAACGTAAACTTGAGTATGCACGAAATGCTTATTTTGTCAATGCACCTGCAAATACTGGTATAGCCATCTTTGACATTGCCGAGAGACTTTTGCATGAGCAATCAGTTGAACTGTGTCATCCTGAACTAGTGCGTGAAATTCGCAAACGTCAAGTTTTCCCGCAGCAGTGGCATCTTAAGCAAACAACAATTAATGGCAAGGTAATTAACGCCCATGCCAACGTTGAGGCAGCTTGGAAATTGAGCAATGGCACAGGAACAATTATTGCAATAATTGACGATGGTATGGATCTCGATCATGAAGAGTTCCGTTCCTCTGGAAAGATTGTTGCTCCGCGTGATGTCACACGTAAAACTAACGATCCAAGACCAGGAAACGACAATAACCACGGGACAGCCTGTGCAGGAGTAGCTTGTGCAAACGGCAACTTTGGTGCATCTGGTGTTGCACCAGGTGCAAAGCTCATGCCGATTCGTTTAGCTTCGGGACTAGGATCGCAGGAGGAAGCAGATGCTTTTATTTGGGCGGCTCAAAATGGTGCTGATGTCATCTCTTGTAGCTGGGGGCCAACAGATGGTGTTTGGTATGAGCCAAGCGATCCTCTACACAACCAGAAAGTGCCTCTGCCTGACTCCACACGACTTGCCATAGACTTTGCAATCAATAAAGGACGCAACGGCAAAGGTTGTGTAATTTTATTCGCGGCTGGTAATGGTAACGAAAGCGTAGATAACGACGGCTACGCCAGCTACCAAAAGGTGATTGCTGTGGCAGCTTGTAACGACTTTGGTACGAGAAGCGCTTTCAGCGACTTTGGTCAGGCAGTTTGGTGCGCCTTCCCCAGCAATAATGGTGAAAGTTCTCAAACCCCTGGAATTTGGACGACCGATCGCTCTAGTGTAGTTGGTTATAATTCGGGTAATCTAAGTTTGGGTGACGTTGGAGGCAACTACACGAACGAATTCGGCGGAACTTCTAGCTCCTGTCCAGGTGCAGCTGGTGTAGCAGCCTTGATTATTGCCAGTAACCCGAATCTGCGTTGGGATGAAGTGCGAGACATCTTTAAACGCTCCAGCGAGCGCATTGATACAGCTGGAGGTAAATATAATGCCAATGGTCATAGCCCCTTTTACGGTTACGGTCGGATCAATGCTCTCAAAGCTTTAGAATTGGCCAAGCCACGTGAAATACCGCCCATTAGCATATTCAAAGCAGTGCAAGATATCCCAATTAACGACTTGCAAACATCAACATTGTCGTTGGCGATCGCTAATACCGGCCTTGTGAAGTTCATCAAAGTTAATGTAGACATCGAGCATACTTATATTGGGGATCTTGTAGTTACTCTCCTTCCCCCAGTGCAAATAGGCGTACTTCCTGTAATTCTGCATGATCGCCAGGGCGGAGGTACAGATAATATAAAAACAACCTATGACGAAGTGAATACCCCTAAACTTGCTGCCTTTAAAGGTAAAAGTCCCCAAGGAATTTGGACTCTTGAAGTGGCAGATAAGGCTAACGTAGATACAGGAAAGATTCGGAGCTTGACCATTGAAATTGGATTTGAAGCTAATAAATAACTAAGGATAATCGGAGGTTGGGTAAAGCGATCGCGAAACCCAACTTCTACGATTATGATTCCTAATCGCTGAGTAAATACAAAATTAATTACACAATGTCATTGCGAATGGAGTGAAGCGAAATGAAGCAATCGCAATCCCAGCCCTTGCTTCTCTACGAGACGCAAGCGCGAACGCTTCTCTACGAAACGCTCCACGAGCGATCGCAATGATTGAAGATATTTTTGTACATCTACTTAAAGTCAAAACGAGATATAGCAGCTACACTCAATGGCAAAGTTCTAAAATTAAGAAGTATAAATCAATTTGAGGACGTTATGGCTGCAAAAGTAGAAATTTACACTTGGAGGACTTGCCCATTTTGTATCCGTGCCAAAAGTTTGCTGAATAACAAGGGAGTTAAATTCATCGAATACAGTATTGATGGAGATGAGGCAGCCAGAGATAAAATGTCCCAAAGAGCAAATGGACGGCGCTCTCTACCACAAATTTTCATTAATGATAATCATGTTGGTGGTTGTGATGATATCCACGTTTTAGACAGTCAAGGCAAGCTGGATAAACTACTAACTTCTAGCAATAGCGTGTAGGTTCAGAAGATACTACGATGACTAGCGACAAGCCGCTACACCCGGCAGTCGCTACAACTCAACAACCTGCTGTCTTGTTTAAAGACTTTTTCTCTACGAAACTAATGTCTGTCCACAAGATGTTAACTTCGAGGTTCTGTTCAATGGGTGCAGAATGTGGGTTATGAAGCAATACGCTTGGGTTAGTGATATTTAGTGTTCGGAGATCCCCCCAACCCCGTTAAAAAGGCTTGCTCATATCTCTTTTACCCCCTTTTTAAGGGGGTCGCCGCAGGCGGGGGGATCTTAACCCAAGCGTATTGGGTTATAAAGTCGGTAGATGGCGATTTCGCACCCGTTCGGGACTACCAGTAGGAATGGCAGCAATTAATTTTTGTGTGTATTCCTCTTTAGGTTCTTGGTAAATGCTTTCGGATGTGCCTTCTTCAACAATTTGACCGCGATTCATGACTAAAATGCGATCGCTCATAAATTTCACTACACTTAAATCATGAGAGATAAAAATATAAGTAAGCTGAAAATCTTCTTGTAATTCTTTCAGGAGATTTAATACCTGCGCCTGTACTGAAACATCCAGCGCTGAAACTGATTCATCACAGATGATAAATTTAGGATTTAATGCCAAAGAACGGGCTATGCAAATTCGTTGGCGTTGACCGCCAGAAAACTGATGTGGATAGCGGTTAATCGCATCTGCACTCAACCCCACCCGTTCTAAGAGTTCGACTACTCGCCCGCGTCGTTGTTGCTTGGTCTTACCAACGGCGTGAATTATCAATGGTTCCATCACCGCGTCCCCAACCTTCATCCGGGGGTCAAGGGAACTAAAAGGATTTTGGAAGACTATTTGCATTTCCCGTCGCAGTTTTTGCAACGCTTCTCCTTTGAGGCTAGTAATATCTTGTTTCTCAAAGATAATCTGACCACTCATCGGTTCAATTAATCGCAGCAACATTCTGGCAAGGGTGGTTTTGCCGCAACCAGATTCTCCAACTAATCCCAGTGTTTCCCCTGGTTTAACATCAAAAGAAACGCCATTAACTGCCATATTGTAGCGTTTTGTCCCACCAAACACCCCGCGCACTGGAAAACCAACTTTCAGGTTACGAATTTGCAGCAAGGGTTCTTTCTCATTGAAGTTTGCCAATCTTGCAGCAATCTCTTCGGTGGTAACTTCTATGGGTTGTGCAGGTTCTTTTGCCTGAATTACTACTTGTCCCGTTGGTGTTTCTTCTACACTCATGTAGTCGGAAACGGTGAGTAATTTTTGGGGACGGCGGTCAAGTGAGGGGCGGCAGGCGATCAAACCTTTAGTATATGGATGTTGAGGACTGTTGAAAATTTGCTCAGAAGCACCGAATTCGACAACTTTACCTTTATACATCACCGCTACTTGGTCAGCAATTTCCGAAATTAGCCCCAAGTCGTGGGTGATGAAAATCATTGCCATGTCACGGCTTTGCTGCAATTCTTGAATTAACTCCAAAATTGTGGCTTGCACCGTCACATCCAAGGCTGTAGTTGGTTCATCAGCAATTAAGATTAATGGGTTGCAAGAAATTGCCATTGCAATCATCACCCGTTGCAACTGACCCCCAGAAAGTTGATGAGGGTAGCGTTCCAGCATGGCTTCTTTGTGTTCTTTAACCAACTGTGGTAACTTTGATGGATCTAGTTTCGCTGAAGTTTCGGTATACTGCTGTTGTATCTCCTCATCGCTAGGTAGAAGTTTTACCTCTTGTAGACCTGCGATCGCAATTTGTTTTGCTTGGGATGCTGACACATTTTGATGTCGCATAATCGCTTCTGTTAGCTGAAACCCAATGTCATAAACTGGATTTAGCGAACTCATCGGCTCTTGAAAAATCATGGCAATGTCGCCACCCCGGTGTAGCTGCATTTGCTCAGGAGGCAATTTTACCAAATCGATGGAGTTAGCATTCTCCTGCGGACGAAACCAGATTTCACCGCCAGCAACTATACCGGGAGTTTGCAACAAACCCATCACAGCTAAGGCTGTAACTGATTTACCACTCCCCGATTCTCCTACTATTCCTAGAGTCTCGCCTCGATGCAGCGCAAATGAGATACCATCTAAAGCTCTGACGATGTTGTCATCACTGGTAAATTCAACTTGTAGATTGCGAACCTCTAGAACAGTTTCTCTCATAGGAGTTTGGGTATGAATATTAACTTAAAATTATTTGGATTTTAACAATAGTTTTGATGTATGTGTCGGTAAATTTGATTTTTACACTCTTTAGCAGTCTTTCTGACATCGCATACTTCCACAATATACACGCATTTGCGATGTATAACTGGCTGTGATCTCTGCAAATTGCGATCGGTTCATGGTATCCTCTATTTTCACAGTTCTAGTCTTTACATAACACCATTAGGCTTATTAGACATTCATTTCAGCCACAATCGATAAATCTATCAAACTCAAATAGGTTCCTAGCAAATAATTAGTTAGCGTGCTAGCATAACAGCAAATTAACTTTTCCCTGCAAAATGGAAAACCGAATTAACAAACGCACCCATAGCGATTACACCCAAAGCGCCGCTTATCTTCCTAAACAATTGGTTAAAAATTTCAAGCAACTCTCAATTGAATTAGGTGTAGGACATAGCGAAGCGGTTGAAGAGGCTATAAGAATGTGGTGTGATGCGGCGATCGCAAAAGTAAATCAACGTTGATGAGAAATTCGCGGTATCCGACTTCTGAACAAAATCTAACTTGTTTCATCCTCAGCCAAAACCTAACAACGTTGCTGCTAGCCATCTTCATAGTGAGACTAGATGAACGAACGGGAAATATCTATATTTTGGCTGGTGAAGAAACTGGGATTGTAATTAACCGTAATGGTAAGTGGAGATATGACGAATGAGTGAGCTTGACTTTGTGACAATGAGCAAAACCGAGCTAAAACGCTATCTGCTAGAGCATCGCAACGATACAAAAGCGTTTTACGCACTAATGGATAAAATTAACGCCGAACCAAATCCAAAGTTTTACAGCGTAGATGAGGCTGAAATGTTGGAAAATTTGATTGAAGCAAAACGGCACTCAAAAGAAAATCAGTGAAAATCAACAGGTATGGACGCAGAAACAATCGCAGACTTAACCCACTGATTAGGCGGACATGATATCACTGCGATCGCAAAACTTGATTGCTTTTTCAGTTAAAGGATCTAAATTAGCTGTAGATTCATCTGATGGCAAGAAGTAACGGGTGAAGATTGTACTGGAGAAATGCGCGATGCTATTTGGTCAGCGCGAGATAATCTAGAAACAGAGTCGTAGAAGAAATATTATGCAAGCTTACAAACTTAAGGGAAAAATCGATCCAGCAGGTAACTTAGTAATTACCGAACCAGTGAATTTACCCCCCGGAGATGTAGAAGTGATTGTCTTGCAAGTCATTGAGAAGCTTGACAATATTGCAGTCTCAGCAAGTGAACCGCAGACAGAGACACCTAAAAGACGAACTAAAATCAATGCTTTGCAAAACTGGTTTGAGAAAACTCAGCCAGCACCTCCTGATTTTGATCCAGATCAAGCCAAATGGGAATATTTAAAGGATAAACATAACCTGTGAAAGTCTTGCTTGACACCAACATAATTGTAGATATTGCCCTGGAACGACAGCCATAGGCTTTGGATTTAGAGATTAAAATAGAGTTAGTAAAGGTAGAGTTTACTTGATTAAGAGGTTCTATGATGACTTTACAAGAAATTATTAATTCTATTGAAAGTTTGCCTACAGAAGATCGAGAGTATTTATTTGAGTTTCTTCGCCAGCAAAGAATTGAGAATCGGCGGGTTGAAATTTTGGCTAATGCTCAGGAAGTGATACAGGCTTTTAAGGATGGGACAGCCAAGAGGGGAAGCGTTGATGATTTGATCGCTGATTTACTACGAGATGATGATGGAAGTTGTCTGGAGTAGTGGATTTAAGCGGTCTTTTAGGAAGATTACAAAGAAAAACCCGCAATTAAAGAATCAAATTGTTAAGGTATTAAGGCTTTTGGCAGATGATCCATTTACACCCTCTTTAAAGTCTCATAGGTTAACAGCAAATTTAGCTAGGTTGTGGTCTTGTTCTGTTGCTTATGATTGTAGAATTATCTTTAATTTCTCTGAGGATGAGAAGTTGTTAGAAATGGTTATTTTATTGATTGATATTGGCAGCCATGATGAAGTTTATTAAACTTTACTGATAATGATTCGCTAACTAGCGATCGCAGACAAAAAAATAGCACATCCCAAGGATGGCTATTTATAGAAATTATTAATTTGGCTTTTTGCTAAGTATGTGAGCAAACTGAATACACGCTCAACTACCAACCTTAGAAGGGAATATCATCTGGATCGGGTTCTTCCGCTTTTACTGCTGGATAAGTGGTTCGCTCATAATTTGTAGGTTGGGGTATGGGTTCGTAAGTTGTCGCTTGGGGAGTAACACCAACGGGATTTGTCGCCGGGGTAGGCGTTGGACGTGGTGACTCGTAACTGGGAACGTCTTTCTGTGGAGGACGAGATGCTGAAGATGGTTGTTGTGGAGAAGTTTCAGTGAATGATGGAGTTACACTTGGTGAGGGCAATGGATCAGTATTAAAACTACCTCCAACAGGTTGAATTTGTTGCACTGTTAATTCAGCGCGTTTTTCTTTAAAACCTTCTTGACGCTCAACAGTATTCATACTTAAACGTCCTACCAAGATGACGCGATCGCCTTGGTGGTAGTTTTGCTGAATTTCTGTTGCCAAATTCCCCCAGCCGACAACTTTCAGAGTGGCTGGCGGATCTTCTGGTTTCTGGGAATTGGGAAACTGCACAATCATTTCCGTGACTCCTAAATTATCCGCTGTATAGCGGAGTTGCGGCTCTTGAATAATTTCCGCCATTAAAACGCAGCTGTTCATTCAAATTACTCCTGACTGCAAAAAGTGCTGATTGAAAAAGTGGGGGTTTTTCTATGTAGTGCCAATGAATATCTAAATATGTTTAATTGTTTGCATTTTTTAATAATGTCTGAATAAATTTTCTACATCCAATCTGAGTTTTTAGTTATTTCTAGCATAAAAGCCAAGCGTGGGCGTAGCCCGTCGTAGACATCGCTTTAAACAGCATTGAGTATGCCGCTCGCCACCCTCGCTTGACTAAATGAGCATTGGATTCTGCATGGAGTAGTATGATTGTACCATCCATTCCTGAAATAGAAAAAATTCTTGGCAAAAATTAAGTCTTGACGTGAACGGCAAAAACACCGAAGGCGATCAACCTTGCCGGAAGGTCGCGTAAGATGGGTAAGCACAAGAACGTGTATTATGATAAGCGCTAAACTCTCATTTATCTTTTGTCATTAGTTATTCTCGCCTAATGCCCCCTGCCCAATGACAATAATTAACATTTGTGTCCCAAGTTGTTTTAGAAAACGTTTATAAAACTTTTTCCCCGCGTAAAGGGGAAAGCGTTGCCTTACAAACCGAACTCCCACTCAAGTCTGGGGAGAAAACTGATGCAGCGCAAGAGCGGGCGGGAAGTGTCAACGTCTTGCGGCGGATTAACTTAACGATCGCAGACGGGGAATTTATGGTGCTGGTAGGCCCTTCTGGTTGTGGTAAAAGCACCCTGCTACGGTTAATCGCCGGCTTAGAAGTGATGACTGGAGGGAATATTTGGCTAGGCGATCGCTTGATCAATGACCTACCACCCAAGGAACGCGACATCGCAATGGTGTTTCAAAATTACGCCCTCTATCCTCACATGACGGTGTATGAGAACATTGCCTTTGGGTTACGCCGCAGGGGAAGCAGGGGAGCAGAGGAGCAGGGGAGCAGAGGAGAAATTACTCCCTCATCTCAATATCTTCGGACGTGGGCTGAAAATCTCTTTGTGGGGGCGACAAGAAAGTTACCTAAAGGACTGCGCTACATTTCTGACAAGGAACGATCTGTGGATAAACAGGTGCGTAGTGTTGCTCAACTGTTGCAAATCGAAACATTGCTGAATCGCTTACCTAAACAGCTATCTGGGGGACAAAGACAACGAGTTGCACTGGGAAGAGCGATCGCCCGTGACCCCCAAGTGTTTTTAATGGATGAGCCGCTTTCTAACTTAGATGCCAAACTCCGGGCGGAAACCCGCGCCCAAATTGTCAAATTGCAGCGCCAATTGGGGACAACGACAATTTACGTCACCCATGACCAAACAGAAGCGATGACAATGGGCGATCGCATTGCGATTATGTCTGAGGGTCAAATTCAGCAAGTTGCTTCTCCCCTAGAACTTTACAACCGCCCTGCAAACCTTTTTGTAGCAGAGTTCATTGGTTCACCACCGATGAATTTTATTCCTGTAGAATTTCATGCCCCTCTGTTGATTACTCATGCCCAGTTTCGTTTCACCCTCCCAGAAGTCTGGGGAAATGCCCTACAAAAATATGATCGGAAAACTTTAATTTTAGGCATTCGTCCAGAACACTTGAACTTAAGTATGCCTGCCACCAAAAATCTACCAGTGCAAGTAGATTTGGTAGAGAATCTCGGCAACGATTCCTTTCTAGCTGTTAAGATTGCCGAACCGGGATCTCAATCTGCTACTACAGCCAATTACCTACAAGTGCGAATACCACCAGACCGATTTGTACAACCTGGTGAGCAACTATGGTTATCGCTAACTCCAGAGAAAATTCACTTTTTTGACCCGGAAACCGAGCTAGCAATATTTCCATAGAATTAATCTCCCACTCTACTTTTTTAGAAATAGATCATTATTTTCATGCACTTCTGATCTGAGAGGGACTTCAATCTCTTCAACAAGTTAAGTCGTAGTGCGTGAGAGCAAAAAATCTTTAATTAGCGATCGCACCCCAATACACCCCAACTTGAATAAGTAGAGCGGCGTGAATAATTCAAGGTTTGTAGTAAGGACTTTAGTCCTAATTTGAGGGCTGAAGCCCTCTCTACGAGACGCTACGCGAACACTACGAACTCATATCAATATTTTTTACATTACTTAATCTACTTTGATTTATTCTCACCTACTTACTTAAGTGCGATCGCACCAACAACAATAAAAACGAGAAATTCTTGCTGATAGTTTTGGATAATATTCTCCATCAACTCAAACTAAGTGCCTTACGATATCCTCACACAATATTCCAGATGATTACTGATTACAAAAATCACATCGGTAAAGGAAGGTAGAGGAAGTGAGTTTTGTGTGCATTTATGAAATTAATTCAAATACTAAAAGTAGCTGTAATTCCTGTTTTGACTGTATTTAGCTTTGTGTCTGCATCAAATACAGCCCTAGCTGACTACTTAAATAGCGAGGGGTCAGGAGGTAATTACCGTTATGAATTATGGTCTAGCGATGATAATGATGATTACTACTTGAAAATTTGGTCAAATGAAGAAGATCCCAAAAGTGACTCATACTCCACAACTGGGGAATTTCCCTCTAGTAGGGAAGCTTTAATTTATTTTGATTGCAGTTACGCAGAGAAAAATTTACCAGAATGTTCTCAATGATAACAGGACTTACGCAACTGGCACAGCGCGATCGCATTCATATATAACTTTGAACTTCTTCTAAAGCATCTTGCTAGGGTTAGCATAATTCGTAATTCGTAATTAAAGAATCAATTACGAATTACGAATTACGAATTACATTTCTGTGGGTTGATATTCTTGTTGTCTTTCGACAAACGTCTGGACACGGCTGCGGTAATTTCTTATAGTTTCATCTACCCATTCGCGATCGTTGCTATTTGCATACAAATGCACCAGGGGTTCGCTGGCATCTGGTAAAACTAATAACCAACTGTCATCATAGGGTTGACAAACTTTTACCCCGTCGATAAGTTCTAGGTTTTGGGCTGGGTGAGTTTCTACCAAGTAACGCATCAAAGCACCCTTGGCTGTCCAAGGACATCGTACTGTATAAGTTTTGTGAATTACACGGGGCAATTCTGACCGCGCCGCAGCAAGCGATCGCTCCTGTATAGTCAACATCTCAATTATCTTCGCAATACAGAACATGGAATCAAATCCCGGATGCAGTTGCGGGAAAATAAAACCAGTATCTCCACTACCTCCTATTACCACATTTGGATTTTTCTGACAAGCCTCCATTAAGGCTGTAGGATTGGCTTTGGTGCGAATCACTCTGCCATCGTGGCGACGGGCAACTTGTTCAATAGCACTGGAAGCATGAACTGGTACTACAACTGTTCCTCTGGGGTTAGCCGTCAGAATCATATCCACCATCAGGGCTGTTAACATTTCTCCACGAATTGGGAAGCCTGATTCATCAACTAAAATCAGCTGTTCTCCATTAGCCGAGACTTGCACACCAAAGTTAGCTTTCAATGCCTCTACTACATGACCTAACTGAGTCAGCAGTGCTTCCCGGTCGGTTATTGACATCGCCGTTTTATTGACACTGGCATTTAGCACCACTGCATCAGCGCCAAATTTATCTAACATTTGGGGTAAAACTGCCCCCGATACGGCATAAACGTAGTCAATCACCACTTTTGCCCGACTGTTGCGGAGTGTATGAACATGCAACAGTTTCTCAAAAGCAGTGCAGTAGCGATCCATGACTTGGCTAGGATAAGATACATCGCCAATTTCATGAATTAGCGCCCGCCGCATATCCTCCTTAAAATAAGCCCCTTCAATTTTCTTTTCCAGGGCTTTGGAGATATTAATGCCTTTGGCATCCATGAATTCAATCAAAATGTAGTCAGGGCGATCGGGGTGTACCCGCACATGGATACCACCAACTACCGACATTGTGGGTATAACCGTGCGGGCGATGGGGATAGCTGTAGCATCGAGGTTTTGAATATCAATCCCTACTGACATCAAACCAGCAATGAGCGATCGCGTCACCATTCGAGAGATGTTACGCTGGTCACGGGAAACCGTTACCTTAGAACCAGGTTTTAAGGTAGAACCGTAAGCAGATCCCAATTTAACGGCGAATTCTGGGGTGATGTCGATATTAGCTAATCCTTGTACACCGCGTTGCCCAAATAAATTCCGTTGGGCAATATTCCCCCAAATCAAGTTAATGTTTAAAATTGCCCCTGACTCAATCTTTTTACTGGGCCAAACGCGGACGCCGGGGCTAATTTGGGCTTCTTCTCCCACCGTGGAGAGCGAACCCACGACAGCAGCTTCTAATACATGAGCGCGACGGTCTACACGAGTCCCACGAGAAATCACACAGGCAGAAAGATGTGCTTCCTCGCCGATGATTGCTCCATTCCACACTATCGGACGCTTGAGACTAGCATCAGCCCCAATAGTGACATTATCTCCAATTACGGTTCCTGCCTCAATGTGCACTCTTGCCCCGATGCGGCAATTATCACCAATCACTGCTGGGGTTTCAATAACAGCCGTCTGGTCGATGTAAGTATTTTGACCTACCCATAACTCATGGGAAACTTCTTTATAGGCACAATCTAGTTGCACTTTCCGATCTAATGCGTCATATTGAGCCTCACGATAGGCATCTAAGTGACCGACATCGCACCAGTAACCTTGAGCAATGTAACCATACATTGGCTGATCTTTTGCTAGAAGTAAAGGAAATAAGTCTTTGGAAAAGTCGCATTCAGTGTTTACTGGCAGATAGTCCAAAACTTCTGGTTCGAGAATGTAAGTGCCAGTGTTGACGGTATCGGAAAAAATTTCACTACTAGAGGGTTTTTCTAAAAATCGGCTAATCCGTCCTTTTTCATCGGTAATCACCACCCCAAATTCAATCGGGTTAGGAACCCTGGTCAAAATTAAAGTAGCTTTTGACTTTTTTTGTTTGTGAAATGCGATCGCTGCCGTGAGGTCGAAATCTGTTACACTATCGCCGCTAATGACTAAAAATGTTTCATCAAGAAGTTCGGCAATATTTTTCACACAGCCTGCTGTACCCAAAGGCTGGTCTTCTTCTACAGCGTATGTCATCTGAACGCCAAAATCATTGCCATCTTGAAAATAGTCTCGCAAGACATCAGGTAAATAATGCAATGTAGCAATAACTTCTGTAATTTGATGTTTTTTGAGAAGATTGATAATATGTTCGGCAATTGGTCGATTGAGAATGGGCACCATCGGTTTGGGTAGATCGCAAGTTAACGGGCGAAGCCGCGTTCCCGAACCGCCTGCCATCAATACTGCACGCATAAATAATCCTCCTTAGCTATTTACAGCATTCGCTGCTTTAAAATGTGTGAGATATATTTTGTTCTTCTTTCTCTAGTCTCCTATGGATATCGATATTTGAGGAACTTCCACAAGAGGCATCTGCGGATAACTAAGTATATTTACTTGTTGAATCAGCTTATTTGTCCAGAGAAAATCAAAAAGATAAGTGCAAGAATTATTAATAGACAGAACCCAGCAAGAAATCAACTTGCACAACTTTTAATTTTTTCTATGATTTCGCTTTCTCCCATTCTCCAAGCTAGACTGTCCCAACCCCTGAAAATTGGCTCGTTCGAGGTAAAAAGTCGGGTTCTCCAGTCGCCTCTATCTGGGGTGACTGATCTGGTATTTCGCCGTCTGGTGCGTCGCTATGCCCCAGATTCGATGATGTATACCGAAATGGTCAATGCGACAGGGTTGCATTATGTCAAGCAGTTACCCAAAATCATGGAGGTAGATCCAAACGAACGCCCAATTAGCGTTCAACTATTTGATTGTCGTCCAGATTTTCTGGCAGAAGCAGCAATAAAGGCAGTTACAGAAGGTGCTAATACTGTTGATATTAATATGGGTTGTCCGGTAAATAAAATCACTAAAAATGGTGGCGGTTCTTCGTTGTTGCGACAACCAGAAGTAGCAGAGGCAATTGTGCGGGAAGTAGTAAAAGCTGTTGACGTTCCTGTAACAGTAAAAACCCGTATTGGCTGGAATGACAACGAAATTACTATTCTCGATTTTGCCAAGCGGATGGAAGATGCCGGGGCAAAAATGATCACAGTACACGGACGCACCCGCGCCCAAGGATACAATGGCAATGCTCGTTGGGAATGGATTACCCGTGTAAAAGAAGTGCTTTCTATTCCAGTGATTGGAAATGGAGATATTTTCTCCGTTGAGGCGGCGGTGAGATGTTTAGAACAAACTGGCGCTGATGGCGTCATGTGTTCCCGTGGAACTTTGGGTTATCCCTTTTTGGTGGGAGAAATTGATCACTTCCTGAAAACTGGGGAGATATTACCACCACCAACCCCAATTGGGCGTTTGGAATGTGCAAGAGATCATTTACAAGCCTTATGGGAATATAAAGGCGATCGCGGTGTACGTCAAGCTCGTAAGCACATGACTTGGTATGCTAAAGGGTTCGTTGGTGCTGCCGAACTCCGAGGACAGTTAAGTGTAATTGAAAGAGTAGATCAAGGTTTGGCAATGATTGACCAAGCAATTGAAAAACTGGCTAATGGTTATGAATTAGAGGAAGAAGCCCAAGATAATTTGGTAATGATTTAAAAAAGATCGCTCAGAAGTCAAATTTTACTGTGGTGGGGGGAGGCGATCGCTTATGGGTTTACAATCAATTTTTTAACGTAAGATAAAACTGGTAGCACAACGCGAGATTTCATGGCGATAAGATTTATTCTGAGCGACTATGTTGACCAAGCGATCGCCCAGGCAATTTATGACAAGTTAGAAGATGGTACATTTACAGGTAGAATTCCTGTTTGCAAAGGAGTGATAGCCTTTGCATTGACTTTGCGCGAGTGTGAAGATGAATTACGCTCAACGCTGGAAGACTGGATTTTGCTTGGGTTAAAGCTGGGACATTCTCTACCAGTAATTGATAATATTGACCTCAACAAGGAGCCGAGCCTTGAGCCGATGGATACCGTGTAAGCGTTGGGATTTTGTGAAGAAATTACGACGGATTGGGTTTGAGGGGACTTATTCTGGAACAAGACATCAATTTATGGTTTATGGCCAACATCGTCTAACTATTCCCTCTAATGATGAGTATTCTGTACCGCAATTGCGGATGATGATTCGGGAAGTTGAGGTGATTTTAGAGCGGGAAATCATGATAGATGAATGGAATAGCCTTTAAGATTTACCAAGAAGCGATCGCTATTCATGTATTTTAATGAGATTTAGGAGAGCGATCGCCTTTACAACACCATCATTCCACCTCAGAACACGAAACTCCGAGTTCAGAACACGAAAGGCCGAGCTTGGAACACGAAACTCCGAGCTTGGAACATGAAAGGCCGAGTTCAGAACACGAAACTCCGAGCTTGGAACACGAAACTCCGAGCTTGGAACATGAAAGGCCGAGTTCAGAACATGAAACTCCGAGCTTGGAACATGAAACTCCGAGTTCGGAACACGAAACTCCGAGTTTAAGCGATCGCTTTCTGGATTAGTCAATAGACGTTATCCTGAAGTAAGGAACTTCTGTAAGGAACGTGCGTAATGGCTAGTGCGACTATCACTACCAAAGGACAGGTAACTATTCCTAAAGAAATTAGGGATTATCTTAACCTTGATGCAGGTAGTAAAGTTGATTTTGTCATTGATGAAAATGGAATAGTCAAACTAATTCCCCTAAATATCCCTATCCAAAGTTTATCCGGGATTTTACACCGTCCGGGGATGAAAAGCGCAACTTTAGAAGAAATGGAAGCCGCAATCCAAGAAGGCGCAAGTGATTGGACTTGATACAAATATTTTAGTGCGCTACCTGACAAAAGATGATGAAAAGCAGTGGATGCAAGCTGCTGAAATTATCGAAGGGGGAGAGCAATGTTTTGTTGCTAATATAGTTCTTTGTGAATTGGTTTGGGTTCTACGAAATAAACCTTATCAATTTAGTAGGGAAGAAATTAGTAATACCATAGATTTGATGCTGCAATGTGGGAGCATCTCAGTTTTGCAAATATACCAGATGAGAAAAAAGATTCTTGCTCCCTCTCCTTAGTAAGGAGAGGGTTGGGGTGAGGTTTTACAAAGCTTTTTACGAAAGTGAGATGCTCCCCTGCAATGTTCTGTATTTGAGTTAGAAAATCGCTCTTTAGTTTATCAAGCATTACAAAGATTTAAGCAGGGAAGTGCAGATTTTTCTGATTATTTAATTGGTGTAATTGCTCAACATTCTGGTTGTAGTTCAACAGCAACTTTTGACAGAAAGTTGAGAAGCGAAAAGGGATTTGATTTATTTGAGTAATGCTGACATCTAAATCAAGCGTAGGCGTAGCCCGTCGTAGACATCGCTTGTTGATTTACACTTTAAACTAAAGCGAACTAGGCTTCATCTTGATATTCTTTGACTTTGGCATATAAACTGGCAACTGTTTCTTCTGCAAACAGTTTTTCTTTGAGTTGCAAATAATCGCCTTCACCTAGTTTACAAACTGCCCAAAATTTGATTATCTTCGATGGTTCTAAGTGGCAGTTAAAAATTAGGTAATAAACCAGCTTGTTTACAAATCTCATTAGCAGTAATCCGATCAATGGTACGATGCCGTTTTACAGGAAGAGTTTTTAGATCATTAGTATAAATGGAATGATTTCCTCCTTCCCTTAATAAATAAAAGCCATTTTCTTCTAAGTATTTAATTAGCTCTTTTCGTTTGACTGACACACTCAAACCTCTATAGGAATTTGTTCAAGCAAAGAACCACCTATGGGAATTTCTTTATTTTGTTGGCGATAGGCAAGAACCATTTCTTTCGTTGCATCTTGCAACATAGCTCTGCATTCTTCTATGGTTTCTCCTTCTGTGATGACTTCTTGCCATTCAATGAGTTGTCCCATATATCCGCTATTAGTTTTTGTATATTTTGCAGTGTATGTAATTAACATTTCTGTGTTTGTGAAGATAATTATATGATTTATCGTAGCTGATTTTTTGTTGGGGAAAACATCGCTTTCCATCATTCACAACCACATAGTAGCGATCGCTTGTTGATTTACACTTTAAACTAGAGCGATCGCCCTCACAACACCATCATTCCACCTCAGAACACGAAACTTAGAGTTCAGAACACGAAAGGCCGAGCTTGGAACACGAAAGGCCGAGCTTGGAACACCAAACTCCGAGTTCGGAACACGAAAGGCCGAGCTTGGAACACGAAACTCCGAGTTCAGAACATGAAACTCCGAGTTCGGAACACGAAAGGCCGAGCTTGGAACATGAAACTCCGAGTTAAAGCGATCGCTCTTTTCAGTTTGATTACGGTATGCTTTGCCCAGAAGTTAGATTTTACTGTGGTGGGGGGAGGCGATCGCGTAAATATGCTAAATTTTCACGAACAGTAACACTATTAGGATGATTTACCCCTAACCGTTGCTCACAAATATCCAAAGCTTGGATGTAAAGGGGTTCGGCTTCGCTGTATCTGCCTTGGGAATCGTAGAGTCCCGCTAGGTTGTTGAGGCTAGTGGCGACATCTGGATGTTCTTCTCCCAGCAGCTTGCGCCTGAGTGCTAAAGCTTGGATCAAAAGGGGTTCTGCCTCGCTGTATCTGCCTTGGGAGTCGTAGAGTGACGCTAGGCCGTGGAGGCTAGCAGCGACATATGGATGTTCTTCACCCAGCAGCTTGCGATAGAGTGCTAAAGCTTGGATCAAAAGGGGTTCGGCTTCGCTGTATCTGCCTTGGGAATCGTAGAGTCCCGCTAGGTTGTTGAGGCTAGTGGCGACATCTGGATGTTCTTCTCCCAGCAGCTTGCGCCTGAGTGCTAAAGCTTGGATCAAAAGGGGTTCTGCTTCGCTGTATCTGCCTTGGGAGTCGTAGAGTGACGCTAGTCCGTGGAGGCTAGCAGCGACATATGGATGTTCTTCACCCAGCAGCTTGCGATAGAGTGCTAAAGCTTGGATCAAAAGGGGTTCGGCTTCGCTGTATCTGCCTTGGGAGTTGTAGAGTAACGCTAGGTTGTTGAGGCTTAGGGCGACAGATGGATGTTCTTCACCCAGCAGCTTGCGCCTGAGTGCTAAAGCTTGGATGAAAAGGGGTTCGGCTTCGCTGTATCTGCCTTGGGAGTTGTAGAGTAACGCTAGGTTGTTGAGGCTAGTGGCGACAGATGGATGTTCTTCACCCAGCAGCTTGCGATAGAGTGCTAAAGCTTGGATCAAAAGGGGTTCGGCTTCGCTGTATCTGCCTTGGGAGTTGTAGAGTAACGCTAGGTTGTTGAGGCTTAGGGCGAAATCTGGATGTTCTTCACCCAGCAGCTTGCGATAGAGTGCTAAAGCTTGGATCAAAAGGGGTTCGGCTTCGCTGTATCTGCCTTGGGAGTTGTAGAGT
>NZ_WBKM01000222.1 GCF_015714725.1 Nostoc sp. WHI | reverse complement strand
TGCCCAATGCCCAATGCCCAATGCCCAATGACTAATGATTATCATTAATGGGGTGATTGCCAAAAACTGTCTCATCATCGCTATCATCATCATCTAAATCTACTGTCAAAATTGTGCCTTCACAGGTTTCAATTAGTGTGCTTTCAGGAGGTTTGTTCCAATTAATATCTGTGTCTGACATGACTTTTACGGAGTTTAAAAAGGGCTGCTGCGATGAGCGCAAATGTTTCAGTATTTGAAATGACTCTTTGGAGAACAAAGCACCATTATCAGTAGCCAATTTTTTGTCAGCCTCAGCCAGGATGGCATCCAATAAGCAGGCGTTAGTGAGGTTTGCTTGTTGCAGGTTTGCGCCTGTGAGATTTGCTTGTTGCAGGTTTGCGCCTGTGAGATTTGCTTGTTGTAAGTTGGCTCCGGCCAAATTCGCCCCGATTAACTCGGCATTGGATAAATTTATCTGCTCAAGATTTACCTGAGTTAACATCACTTGCAATAAAGAGGCTCCTGATAAATTGAGTCCAGCCAGAGACTTTATTCGGGTTGCAAAAGCGCTTTTGTGCAAAACGGTTGTCCTAGCAATCAGCATACTCAGCGCCTCTGGATTGAATTCTGTCAAATTGACTGGATTTCCACAAGGCCAAAAGGAAACTTTTGTTTTTCGGTAGCAAGCACAAAGTAATAAAAACACATTCAGTCCCACCGCAGCATTCACCTGCTCGACATTCACGGGGTTTTGCAGTGCGTGAAGAGAAGTCAAAGCTTTGTGTGCTATTCCCTCATCTAACCAACGTCCTTGACAATAAGCACGCCAAAAAGATAAAAGACGTTGAAACAAAACTTCAAACGAAAATTTGTGCTTTTGCTCCCGGCACAACCCCTCAATAGTGAGTTCTTCAACTTCTTGACTGAGTATGCCGTAACCCAGTAAATTATAGAGATGTTGGGCTACGCTAGCGGGAGAATCAAGCACAAAAGTGAGCGTACCATAAGCCTCATCTTGGTACTGAGTCAAAGATTTAAGTTGGGCAGTAATAGCTTCCGCACAAAGAAATTCTCCTAACTTAATATGCGAAAACTCAATTAAACTCCTCTGCGCCTCTGCGCCTCTGCGTGAGACTTCTAAATCCTGAATTTTAAAATAAAACCCTGGTAAATTATTAAATTCCCCATTTACATGAATTTGATAACGTTGCGAGTGTAAAATCTTCAGAGCGATCGCTTGCATCTCCTCAAGTAAATCTTCAGGATGGCGACTGGCGAGTAAATTAGCGATCGCTTCTGGAGTCCGGTGAATATGAGCCGATCCTGAGCGCAGTAACATTGGCTTGATCCCACCAGTGAGCGGATAGCCTAATAACCATCGGCTCAGGCGATGATAAATTTCCCATAACAGAAAAGACTTTTGGGTGTTAGTAGGTAACTGCAATAGCTCATCATCAAGTAGTCCGTCGCGGTGTAAAATGCCCAACAAATGCAGCATTAGAGGTTGACGGATAAGGGCAGATATTTCTGAAAACTTTGATTGGCTGGCAAATAAGCCTGTCTGTTTTAAGAATGTAAAGAAATTTTGAGCGATCGCCAACGATTGCACTTTTGCCCACTGCTGAAACCATTGTTTGAGTTCTTCCACATCCAACGGCTGAAGGGTAATTCGCCTCAATAGCAGCGATATTTCTGGGGCGATTTCCTGTAGTGTCGTTGACCGGCTCGTTAACACAATTTTGTGTCGGTGTTGAGATTGAAAGTCCAGTAATTGCTGAATAAAAATTGCTTGTGCCCTAATACCTTGAGCAGTAGGGGGCAGTTCATCCAGTCCATCCAGCAGCAACAGACACCGAGGATTTTCTTGCTTCAACCAAGTTGAAAGATTAACAGGAAAAGCAGAATTCAGGGTTTCGGTTAAAGTTTTGCCATATTTTACATCTCGTAACCTAATTACTATAGGCATCCAAGTAGGATAAAGTTCCTGTGCCACCTGTGCTGCCCAAAGTTGGCAAAAACTAGTTTTTCCATAACCAGGTTCCGACTCAATAACAGCGATCGTTGCTAAATCAGCTAACTGTTGCTGCGCCCATGTCTTTAAATCAATTGGCTTAACAATTTTTTTATCCTGCTCAGAAATACTTTCCTCTACTGATAAGCCTTTTTGTGGCACATAGATATCCTTCAGGGCAAAGGATTCCATGAACAACGGCATACTGAGGTTTTGAATCAAACTTGCACGATAATATTCTCGGTGTAAATCAATTTTCTCACCCACTGTAGAACCAACTTCTGGGGTGATAAAACTGGGAGAGAATGAAATTCCTAACCGAACAAATTTTTGCAGTTGGGCTAAAGGGGCAGCATTCTCAGTAACGACGATCAGTAAGTAACCAGCAAGTGAGTTAACCAAACGCTCTGTTAGGAGTTTAGCTTCAGGTTCCTCTGCACCATTGGCAATTAACCAAGCTATGACAGCGTTGTTAATTTGTTGCACCAGTAATGAATCTGCAACCAAAGACAGTGCTTGTTCCGCTTGAGTATCAGTCAATTTACCTGGGCTGAGAGTTTTGAGTAATCCTTGCAGTTGAGGATCTTGGAGGGTGAGTTTACCCACCTCCTTTTTAAGGAAGTGTGGTTGGATGGGTATGCTTGCTCGGTCTAGCCACGGTTTTTGTAACCTTTCTTCTTGCTGTAGAATTGCTTGCAAAGCCTGGAGATAGGCGATTTGAAACGCTAGCCATGTACCTTCGTTACGTTTTAACGGTTTTTTATGGCTGAGGCTACGCAACAGGTTTTCTGTCAACTTGGAAATCACACTGATTTCTTCCCAAACAATACCCAAGGGCAGTTCTAAAACCTCTACCAAGGTACAGATATCAAAAGGCATCAGGCTTTTGACTTCCATATCCTGAACAATACGGTAGGCAATACCTGCCAATTGCCCCGCAGAAAACCCGCTAATTTGATTGATTGCGATATAGCGTTCTGCCAACCAGTGCCGAATACTCAGGTTCATTTAATTACACCGTGAAGGCTAACTATGGCAATTATGATCGATTTATCAGTTTGCGAAAACAAGTAACAATAGGAAAGACAAAGTTTTGTATCAAAGCTGTTTTCTGATTGATAAAAAAAGTGCTTGGGTAATTGAGCAAACTATGAGCGATCGCCTTCTAAAATTATTGTTAATAGACCAAGACCCAATTTTTCGTCTGGGATTACAGGTGGCTCTGGAAGCAATTCCTCACCTGGAAGCGATCGCAGTGGTAGAAAGTTATACTGCTTCCTTGCAAATTTTAGCAGAAATTGCCCAAGCAGACCCTAATCAGGTAAATTTGGTCGTTTTGGAATTAGGTAATGGTCGCTCTCTTAGCAGTCAGCAGCTAGATTTACAATTCTGTCGGCAACTTAGAGCCTCATATCCCAATCTGCCCATTTTGCTCCTTAGTTCTGTTCAAGAACAAGGACTGCTATTAGCTGCAAAATCTGTTGGTATTAATGGCTACTGCCCCAAAGGTACACCACTTACTGAGTTAGTCGCCGCCATGCGAGAAGTTGCAGATGGTGGTTCCTATTGGTTTCGGGAGACGGAAGCGATAATAACTTCTCACTCCCCACTCCCTTTATTCAAGCTACGAAATAATTTACGTTTATCAGGAATTGGTCACATTGACGCTACCTTAGCGGCGGTAACAGCACAATTACAAGTTCCCGGACTACCAGTACTAGATCGAGCAATTCTGGCTGGACATCGGCGAGAACTGCTAGCGACGCGTTGGTTGCTAAATCGGTTGTTGGTTTCTCTACAAGAAAGGCAAGAGGAATATAACCCAGTTAATGATCAGCCGTCTCTGATTCCTTCATTGAGTAGTTCCATTCAACAAAAGCAAACTGTGCAACTTTTACTTAGTTCGGGAGCTATACAATCTGCCTTATTTGCATCTTGTGTTACAAAACTTCAATTCCCTTTACAAAATGTCACAGATATACCTTTAGAAATTGACATTTTTCGTGAAGATAAAAAACGGGAATTACTTTATCTGATCCTGCAAAAATTGGCTGAACAGTTGGATGAACTGCGAGCTTCTCAAATCGAGGCGAATCAATTATATGAGGTAATAAATATTTTGATCAGCGATTTATGGCAAGCAGCAATTACAGATTTTTTTGGGAAGTTTTCACGGATAAAATTAGGAAATAAAAATATAGAGATTGTTAATTTATTATTACAAGATATAGAAATTGTGCAAAGAGATATTATTAATAAAATTCCGCTAGTTTTTGAGTTATATTGTTATCTGCTATTTCAAACAGAATTGTACATTGATAATGCTTCCTATCCCGTAGTGAGCGCTGAAGCCAAGTCTCAAGCATTAATGATTTTAGAGAACTTGTTGATTCAGGTAGCGAATGGGGTAGTGCAACCACTACTAAACTCTTTAGCAGATGTAGAAGCGATTAAGCAAAATTTTTATGGACGACAATTGATTTCTACAAGAGAAATTGAGCGATTTAGAAACGATTTGTCGTGGAAATATCGGTTAAAAAGTTATATAAATGAGCCAAAGGCAGTTTTTGAAAGTCGCTACGAACTATTTGTAATTGTGCCTCGCGGTATTGCCAATACTACAGTTTACGCTCCTCGAAATCAGGAGTTAGCAAAACTTTCTAATATTCCTTTATTTGTAACATTATTCCTAGAATTTAGTGATGCGATCGCACCGCGTTTAAAATCACTATTAGCTTTTGTAGGTAGCGGCATAGTCTTCATTCTTACCCAAATAATCGGTCGAGGTTTAGGTCTAATAGGTCGTGGTATTCTGCAAGGTATTGGTAGTGTTAAGTTACCAGAAAAGAACCTCAAACGAAATAGCGATCGACCTAAGTGAAGAAGAAGGGGAGGCACGGGGAGAAAGAATGACTAATGACAAACAATGATTTTATCGGGCTAGCAATTTCTTATGTTTACGCAACTGGTCTGCTTGTCATTGGCGAAGGACTACGCAGATTATTTGATGTGAAGCCGGATTTGACTCGCAAAGTGATCCATATTGGTGCGGGGATGTGGGTTTTCGGCATACTGTTGCTATTTAACCACTGGGAAATCGGAATTATACCTTTTGCGACCTTTATCGGACTTAACTACCTTTTTTACCGCTATCGAGTTCTCGGCGCAATGGATACTGAGGATAGCTCACCCGGCACAGTTTACTTTGCTATTTCCGTGACACTACTGTTCGGGCTACTGTGGCGACCAAATGGCCCAGTAGATAACGCCCCAATTGCTGTAGCCGGAGTGATGGCGATGACCTGGGGAGATGCACTAGCGGCATTAATCGGCAGACGCTTCGGGAAGCATAAATACCAAGTTGGAAATTCTGTGCGTTCCTGGGAGGGTTCAGCAGCAATGTTTGTGGCGAGTACAGTGGTAATTTTCTTGGTGCTGTTGCTGCTACCTGGTTCGTCGCTGAGTCCCCTAGCAACGCCTTTAGGTTTAGAATGGGCTTTGTTGACTGCGGTGGTAACTGCTACTTTCGCAACTCTAGCAGAGGCAGTCTCACCCCACGGCACCGATAATCTGAGCGTACCATTGGTAGCGGCGGGAGTGGTATGGGTTTTGATGCAGGGGTTTTAAAGCAAAATTTGTAATTTATCGTAAATAAAAGGGTTTAAGAACATGCAGTCTACACGTAGCGTCAGTTTCAGTGGGGGTTTAAATCCCCATCTGAAAATGTCTTTAATTACGAATTATTTAATAGTCAATTTATTACTCATATAAAACATGAGCGATGCCTTTAGCCGACTTGCACCCTTCATCCAAGAATATATTTATCATCACCAGTGGACTGAATTGCGACCAGTTCAAATTGCCGCTTGTCAAGTTATCTTTGACACTGATGCTCACTTGCTAATTACTGCTGCAACTGCTGCGGGTAAAACAGAAGCAGCCTTTCTGCCAGTTTTAACTCTATTAAACGCCAACCCTGCTGCAACCATAGGTGTGTTGTACATTAGTCCAATCAAAGCTTTAATTAATGATCAATTCGAGCGTCTTAACGACTTACTTAAAGAAGCAGATATTCCAGTTTGGCACTGGCATGGTGATGTTTCTCAAACTCGAAAAAACAAGCTTTTAAAAAATCCTCAAGGCATTTTACAGATTACACCAGAATCTCTAGAAAGTTTGTTAATCAATAAAAATAACGACCTACTTCGTTTATTTGGTGATTTAAGATTTGTAATCATTGATGAAATTCACGCTTTTATGGGTTCAGAACGCGGTTGTCAAATTATTTGCCAATTACAACGTTTAGCAAAGTTAACCCAAAAACAACCACGCCGTATTGGTTTGTCGGCAACCCTTGGTGATTACTCAATAGCTGAAGAATGGTTGCGTTCTGGAACAGAAAAGCCAGTAATTACACCAAAAATAGACGGAATAAAACGCCAAATAAAACTAGCTGTAGAGCATTTTTATATTACTGATGAAGTAGATGAATCAGAGGCGACAGCTGATGAACAATATATTTTTGACCTCAGCAAGTCTCGCAAATGCCTGATATTTGCTAATAATCGGACGCGTACCGAATCTGTAATTGCATCTTTGCGACAAATTGCCACAAAACAAGGACTCCCAGATATATATCATGTGCATCATGGTAGTATATCTGCTAGCTTGCGGCAAGCTGCTGAAAATGCGATGCGTGAACCCAATAATCCAGCTGTTACTGCTGCAACTTTAACTTTAGAATTAGGCATAGATATTGGTTATTTAGAGCGAGTTATTCAGTTAGAATCACCTTTGTCTGTAGCTAGCTTTTTACAGCGCTTGGGACGCAGTGGTAGAAGAAGTGAAGCTGCTGATATGCGCTTTATCTGTGCTGAAGATAAGCCATTACCAGAAGCTTCTCTACCAGAGAAAATTCCGTGGCAACTTTTACAGTGTATCGCTATTATTCAACTTTATTTAGAGGAGCAATGGATTGAACCAATCAGACCGATTAAATATCCTTTGAGTTTGCTTTATCACCAGACAATGAGTATTTTAACAGCAACAGAGGAACTTTCACCTAATGCTTTAGCTAAACAAATTTTTAACCTACAACCATTTGCTGCTATTTCCAAAGAAGATTTTCAATTATTGCTGCGCTATTTAATAGATATTAATCATATTCAATATACTGAGCAAGGTAAATTAATCCTGGGTTTAGCAGGAGAAAAGGTTGTTAGAAAATTTCAGTTTTATGCTGTCTTTGCTGAACAGCAAGAATATATTGTTAAGCAAGGTGCAACGGAAATTGGCAGTATCGTTACGCCGCCTCCTGTTGGCAATCAATTTGCTTTAGCCGGAAGAACTTGGCAAGTGGTAGAAGTTGATTTCAAAAAAAAGGCTATTTTTGTTAAACAATCTGAGGGTAAAGCTAGTATTTATTGGCGTGGTGGTGGTGGCATTATTCATACAAGAGTTTTACAACGAATGCAGCAAGTTTTATTTGAGAATGTTGACTATACCTACTTGCAAAAAAATGCTTCCCTACGTTTACAGAAAGTTCGCCAATTGGTGCAGCAGGTAGGATTAGATAAGCAGAATATTTTGCAATTAGAAAAAGGTAAATGCTGCATTTTTCCTTGGATGGGTACGGTTGCTTATCGTACTTTAGAAAGATTACTAAACTCTTACTGTCGGGAATCGTTAGAAATTACAAGTATAGGCGGTGTAAATCCCTATTATTTGACAATTAAAATAGGTAAGGATAAATTTAAATATCTTTATGATGAAATTGCTTCATTGTGTGAGCAAAACATTACTTCAGAAGATTTAGTAAGTACTTCAGAAGCACCAAGAATTCAAAAGTATGATGAATTTATTCCTCATCCACTTTTACGAAAAGCTTTTGCTAGCGATTATTTAGATATAAGAGAACTCAAACAGCAAGTGGCGATATGGTAATAGTATTTATAAATTAGTTAATTCTCAAATGTTTGATTCACAAATTCCTAGACATACACAAAATCAAGCTGTTGTCATTGGGGGAAGTATTGCCGGATTGTTGACGGCTCAAGTACTGACCAAGTATTTCGATCGCATCACAATTGTAGAACGCGATCGCTTCCCAGATCAACCTGAACAACGTCAAGGTATACCCCAAGCTCATCATGTACATGTGTTGCTCATTCGGGGTCAGCAGATTTTAGAGCAGCTTTTTCCTGGCATCATGGCTGAATTGGCTGATTGGGGGACACCCATTATAAACTGGACTTCAGATTGCCTCTGGCTGGGTTTTAACGGCTGGCCACCTCGCTTTGGTTCTAATTTGAGCAACCGCACCTGTAGCCGCAATCTATTGGAATGGACTATCCGGCGCCGCTTGGCAGCCAATGAACGTGTTGTATTTGTGCAAGCAGCACAAGTAACTAGTTTGCTATCTAACCCCAGCAGAACTAGCGTCACGGGTGTAGAAGTTAGCTTTGGCAACGAAACCAAAGCAGATATACCTGCCAGTTTAGTGGTAGATGCCAGTGGTCGCAATTCCCGCACGCCTGAATGGTTGCAGGCATTAGGCTATGAGTCACCCCAAGAGACAGTTGTCAACTCTTTTTTAGGCTATGCCAGCCGTTGGTATCATCCACCTGAAGGTTTTCAGCCTGACTGGCAGACTTTGATTATCTGGCCAAAACCACCAAATAAGACTCGTAGCGGTGTGCTTTATCCAGTTGAGGGTAATCGCTGGATTGTTACACTCGCTGGCGTCGGTCGAGATTATCCACCAACTGACGAAGCAGGCTTTTTGGAGTTTGCCCGGAGTTTGCGATCGCCTATGATCTATGAAGCTATAAAAGATGCTCAACCTCTATCGCCCATCTTTGCCTATAAGCGCACAGAAAACCATTTGCGTCACTACGAAAAACTTGCTAAATTGCCAGAAGGCTTGGTATTAATAGGTGATGCCGTCTGTGCCTTTAATCCCATCTATGGCCAAGGTATGACTACCGCAGCTTTGGGTGCTTTGACTCTGGATGAGTGTTTAAGCAAGCAATTGTCTCATCAATCCGACGGTAATTTAATCGGTTTGTCCCGATATTTTCAACGACAACTGAGCAAGGTAATCTCTTCACCTTGGCTGATGGCAACCAGCGAGGACTTCCGTTGGCATACCACCGAAGGAGGAAAACCGGATGTGATTACTAAACTTACGCAGAGGTATCTTGATCAAGTGTTTCTGCTGCAAGCTAACAGCGCCCAAATCCATGAGCTTTTCTTGGAAGTACTAAATATGCTCAAGCCACCCAGCGCATTTTTCCAGCCTGGGATCTTCATTCAGGTTTTGAAGCAGGTAATACAAATTAAAAATCAAGAAAGCCAGTAAGTATATAAAATTAGCAAGTATTTGCCTACCTTACAAGCTGCAATGCGATCGCATCGACCTGCAATGCAATTGCATCGACTCGCAATGTAATTGCATCGACCTGCAATGCAATTGTATCGACTCGCAATGCGATCGCATCGACCTGCAAAAGTTAACTTACTATACAATTTGTGCGATCGCCTTACCAGTTTTTTATTTAATCCGTATTTTTAAGATATGTCTAATGCTCAATGACAGACTGTTGCGACTAACTGTAGCATTGGAAAATGGTTAGAGCAAGTTATGTTTGCCTGTTGTCGTATGAAGATATTGGTGCTAAACGCTGGCTCAAGCAGCCAAAAGAGTTGTCTATATGAAATTGCAGATGAGGCTCTCCCCAATCAAGCGCCTCAACCGCTTTGGGAAGGGAAAATTAACTGGACGCAAGACCGGGGTGTGGCAGAAATTGAGGTGAAAACCGCCACGGGTGCAACGCTACAAGAATCAATCTCTGGCGACTCCCGACAAGCACACGTCGTCTACATGCTCTATACACTCAGTCGTGGTGCTACCAAAGTAATCGATCAGTTGTCAGAAATCGATGTGGTGGGACATCGGGTAGTACATGGTGGACAGGATTATCGAGATAGTGTAGTAATTACCGAAGGTGTCAAAAAAGCGATCGCTCATCTGTCTAATATTGCTCCAGCACATAATCCAGCCGCTTTAGAAGGGATAGAAGCGATAGAGAAAAGCTTAGGAGATGTCACCCAAGTAGCAGTATTTGATACCGGATTTCATGCCACTCTCCCCGATGCAGCAGCAATTTATCCCGGCCCTTATGAGTGGATAGAGCAAGGTATCCGTCGCTACGGCTTTCATGGCATTAGTCATCAATACTGTTCTAGTCGTGCTGCCCAAATCCTTGGTCGAGATTTAGCATCGCTGCGGTTAATTTCTTGTCATCTGGGTAACGGCTGCTCTTTAACAGCGATTGAAAACGGCCGCAGTATTGATACCACTATGGGTTTTACGCCTTTAGATGGATTGATGATGGGCAGTCGTTCTGGTTCGGTTGATCCAGGAATTCTGATTTACTTATTGCGTCAATCCAATTACTCGGCTGAAAGTTTAGATTATATATTGAATAAAGCTTCGGGTTTACGGGGAATTTCGGGCGTATCGAGTGATGTGCGTGAAGTGAGAGAAGCGATCGCCCAAGGCAACTCCCGCGCTAAACTAGCATGGGATATCTACGTGCATCGCTTGCGTTCTGGCATCGGTGCCATGCTTGCCAGCCTGGGGGGATTAGATGCTTTGGTGTTTACAGCAGGCGTGGGTGAACACTCTCCAGATATTCGCCAAGCTGCCTGTGAAGCCTTTGAATTTTTGGGACTGAAAATAGACCTGGAGAAAAATCAACAGCAGCCAGTTGATGAAGATATTGCTACATCTGATTCAGCAGTGCGAGTATTAGTGATACATACCCAAGAACATTGGGCGATCGCTCAACAATGTTGGCAACTTTTGAATAAGTAAAAAGTAGATAGAGAAAATCCTTTTTGTCTCGTTCCCAGTCTCCGACTGGGAATGCCTAATAGGAGGCTCTGCCTCTCTAACTGGCGGCAGAGCCGCATTGAAGAGCATTTCTAGCCAGAGGCTAGAAACGAGGTTGTTTTGGTTTACAGCAGTTTTTATGTATTTAAACCACATCTGTCGTAGGGGCAATTCATGAATTGCCCCTACCGCGTGGTCTATTTACCTGAAAATAGCTGTAAGTGAAAAATATGCTGTTATGTCTCGTTCCCAGTCGGAGACTGGGAATGCCTAATAGGAGGCTCCGCCTATCTAACTGGCGGCAGAGCCGCAATGAGGAGCATTTCTAGCCAGAGGCTAGAAACGAGGTTTTTTGGTTTAAGTTGACACCAATGAGCATTGCTGTACCCCTACGTTTAAGAAAAATATGCTGTTATTATCGCGTGAAGCTATTGCCACACCTTTTCTAATCTGTGCGTGTATTTTAGGAGTTGGCTTGATTCAATTCCCACGACTGCAAAAATTGATCAATAGCAAACAATCTGCTTCTTTAGAAACTCTAGAGAAAGAAATAAAATCAGAAAATCTCCGTCTTAATTTTCTCCAAAAAATGCCTAGTTTTGGTTATGATAATTTCATTGCAGATTTGGTATATCTCAATTTTTTACAGTATTTTGGAGATGATGAAGTTCGGGATAAAACAGGTTACAGTTTAAGTCCAGAATATTTTGAAGTGATTTTAGAACGTGACCCGCGATTTTTAGCAGCGTATCGCGCTCTTTCTATCAGTACCTCATTGTATGCTGGTATGCCAGAACGTGCGATCGCATTGTCTGAGAAAGGCTTAAAATCACTATCTCCCTCAGTTCCCGAAAAGTCTTATTACGTGTGGCGTTATAAAGGAATTGATGAGTTATTATTTTTAGGCAATGCTCAAGCTGCTCAACAGTCTTTTGCAATGGCGGCAAACTGGGCTAGTAACTTTTCAGATGCCGAGAGTCTGCTGATAGCTAATACTTCTCAAAAAACTGCTGAATTTCTGAGTCGAAATCCTAACAGTAAATATGCTCAAATTTCTAGCTGGTCGATGGTTTTAAATAATCAAGTTGATGAGAGAACTCGGAAACGAGCAATTAGGCAAATTGAAGCATTAGGAGGAAAAGTAATTACTACTCCTGAAGGTACTCAGAAAATTGTATTTCCCCCAAAAGATTAAACTAATTCGTAAAAGTTAAGATTAGTGTGACAAATCACATTTTTTGGTATGACGGTAAAATAATACACTCTCAAACTTTAGAGTTAGATATTAACGATCCGGGGTTACTTTATGGAGCAACTGTTTTTACAACGTTGCGAGTTTATAAGAACTCCCTAGATAGTAATTTAACTAATTGGCAAGCACACTGCGATCGCTTACTTTTCTCAATACAAACTTTTGGTTGGCAGCAACCAGACTGGAATCGTCTGCGTCAAGGTGTCCAAATTCTCCTCGCACACTTCCCCGTTCTCAGAATTACCCTGTTTCCCGATGGACGGGAGTGGATAACTGGCAGATTATTACCACAAAATCTGACCGAAAAACAAAAAACTGGTGTTGTATGCACCGTTGCTAGTTCAGAATTTTATCGTTCTCTCCCCTCTCATAAAACTGGAAACTATTTGAGTGCATGGCTGGCAAGAACTAGCTTAGATGCCGAAGAAGCAATATTAGTCGATGTCCAAGGAAATTGGCTAGAAACCAGCACAGGCAACCTTTGGGGATGGTGCGATCGCAGTTGGTGGACACCGCCAATAAAGGGGGGAATTTTGCCGGGAATTTTGCGATCGCAACTTTTAAACTGGCTGCAAAACCACCAGCAGGCGGTGCAGGAAGAAACTTGGAGCGCCGAATTAGTCCAGAGATTTGAAGCGATCGCCTACACTAATAGTGTGGTAGAAATTATTCCCGTTCATACCGTTAATCAGCCCACAGGGTCGCTACAATATAATCCCTACCATCCGAGTTTTCAGCAAATAAGGCAGCTTTTTATAGCATGACAGCTACGCCACCTTGTTACACTTAAGATAAGTTAACATAATTCTTAATAATGAATGACCTCTCCAAACAGAGAAGACTACGCGATCGCGCGAAAAATACAGGAGGATAGACCTTAGTGAATAAAAGATGGAGAAATACAGGGCTGTACGCGCTGCTGTTTATTGTCGTGATTGCCCTGGGAACAGCATTTTTTGACAAACAACCCCAAAGCAGAGAGACATGGCGATACAGTAAGTTTATTCAAGAAGTTCAACAAGGCAGAGTAGAAAAAGTCAGTTTGAGTGCAGATCGGACTACAGCACTGGTTACATCCAAATATGACCCAACAAATAAACGGATTGTAACCTTAGTCAACGATCCAGACCTGATCAATACTCTGACTTCAAAAGGCGTTGATATTTCTGTTCTGCCCCAAACCGATGAAGGATTTTGGTTTAAGGCACTCAGCAGCTTATTTTTTCCTGTATTGCTCTTAGTTGGCTTATTCTTCTTGCTACGTCGCGCTCAAAGTGGCCCCGGTAGCCAAGCGATGAACTTTGGCAAATCTAAAGCCAGAGTCCAAATGGAACCACAAACTCAGGTAACATTTGGCGATGTCGCTGGTATTGACCAAGCCAAGTTGGAATTAAATGAAGTCGTAGACTTTCTGAAAAATGCCGATCGCTTTACCGCAGTTGGTGCAAAAATTCCTAAAGGTGTGCTGTTAGTCGGCCCTCCTGGTACAGGTAAAACCCTCCTAGCTCGTGCCGTAGCAGGCGAAGCAGGTGTACCCTTCTTCTCGATCTCTGGTTCGGAATTTGTCGAAATGTTCGTTGGTGTGGGTGCATCCCGCGTCCGCGACTTATTTGAACAAGCTAAAACCAACGCTCCCTGTATCGTCTTCATCGATGAAATTGACGCCGTAGGTCGTCAACGGGGTGCAGGTTTAGGTGGTGGTAACGATGAGCGGGAACAAACCCTCAACCAGTTGCTCACAGAAATGGACGGTTTTGAAGGTAACACTGGCATCATCATTATTGCCGCTACCAACCGTCCTGATGTCCTTGATGCCGCACTATTGCGTCCTGGTCGCTTTGACCGTCAAGTTGTGGTAGACCGTCCCGATTATGCCGGACGTAGCGAAATCCTCAAGGTACACGCCCGTGGCAAGACCTTGGCGAAAGATGTGGACTTAGATAAAATCGCCCGTCGTACCCCTGGATTTACTGGCGCAGATTTATCCAACCTCCTAAATGAAGCCGCAATTCTGGCAGCACGCCGGAATTTGACTGAAATTTCGATGGATGAAATCAACGACGCCATTGATCGCGTATTAGCTGGCCCAGAAAAGAAAGACCGGGTGATGAGCGAAAAGCGCAAAACCTTGGTGGCATATCACGAAGCTGGTCACGCCTTGGTGGGTGCTTTGATGCCAGACTACGATCCTGTGCAAAAGATTAGCATTATTCCTCGTGGTCGCGCAGGTGGTTTAACTTGGTTTACCCCCAGCGAAGACCGGATGGACACTGGTTTGTACAGCCGCGCTTATCTGGAAAATCAAATGGCAGTGGCTTTGGGCGGTCGCATCTCTGAAGAATTAGTCTTTGGTGAAGAAGAAGTTACCACTGGTGCTTCTAATGACCTCCAACAAGTAGCCCGTGTTGCTCGTCAGATGATTACCCGATTTGGAATGAGCGATCGCTTAGGCCCAGTCGCCCTTGGTCGTCAACAAGGTAATATGTTCCTTGGACGAGATATCATGTCAGAGCGCGATTTCTCTGAAGAAACTGCCGCCGCCATTGATGAAGAAGTCCGCAAACTGGTGGATGTAGCTTATACACGCGCTAAAGAAGTGTTAGTGCGTAACCGCCATATTTTAGATGAGATAGCGCAAATGTTGGTTGATAAAGAAACCGTAGACGCTGAAGAATTGCAAGAAATTCTGTCGAATAATGATGTGACAACCGCCGCCTTTGCCTAATTAATCAGTAGAGACGCAATTAACGCGTCTTCTTTTAAAATTTGGGGTAATTCTGGGATTTTCCAGATTGCCCCATTTTTTTTAATATCAATAGATAAAGGTCTCAAAGCGATTACCAGCAAATATTCCCCAATCTAAAATCCAAAATCCAAAATCCAAAATGGTATAAGTTCTTTGTCAAAAGCCCGGTCATGAAGACCGGGCTTTTAATCCGAAATGGGGTTATATTCCCCGAAAGTTCGTTATAGAGTTTCAGTATAAATCGGTAGGCTGATAGAGACTACCACTTCATCATGACCAATTCCGGAAAATCAGAAAAATTTTTGTAGAACTATTGGAATGTGGCAAGTAGGTTATTCCAAATCTTTTCCGATCATCTGCCGGAGCCGGAGAGATGTTCGTTGTGCTGCTTTCGGATTTTGAACTGCGATAAACTCCCCCAGCCGGGTCAAATCCCCGACGGCACTGACTGGGGTTCAGCCAGGATACCCGCAAAATAGTATAGGTTGTAAATTTTTGTTGCAGAACGTTGTCAATCGAAATTAAAATTCACTTTAATGTACTGATTTGTTTCAGCATTTTTGAAGACAAGTATTGGCCGTATATCCTTTCTAAAAGGACAGGTATCAAGTTATATTTACATTTCCTATTCCCAAAATTTCTAAGTATTTATGTGTATACTCCAAGTATTCATAAACTTGCTTGTCATTGTCACTGAGCGATTTACACCGGATTATTGAGCGCTTACATAAAACCTGAATTAGGTATAATACTTTACCCAAAAGCAAATGTGATCAAGTATACTTAATTAGTAGTTATTGTTCTCAATCAACTTAAAATATGTTATCCAACGCTAAAAATCACATTTCGCCCCAATCCGTTATGCTTCAAATTAGCCTGGGGGAAATTTTATCACAAGGGGTTTGTACAATTATTAAACTCAATATCCCCGATCTGTTAGCAGATAGTCCAAAGACTGCTGAAGAATTAGCTCAATTAACAAATTCACACGAGCGATCGCTTGATAGATTACTTCGCTTTTTAACAAGTTTAGATATATTTGCCATTGACGAACAAGAACGTTTTACACTTACGCCTTTTAGTGATGTATTGCGAACAGATAATCCTACTTCTCCCCGCGATTGGATTCTTTTTAATGCAGAACCTTGGCGATGGGAGCTATTGCAATCGTTTGAGAAAGTAATTGCAACAGGTTTAAACGCATACGACCATATTTACCAAAAAAAAATTTATGAAGTTTTTAGTGAAAAACAAGAATATGCTATTGCCTTTAACAAGGCGATGAAATCTTGGTCATCTTCCCTTCCTAGTGCTGTTGTAAATGCTTATGCTTTTCAAGCAGCTAATTTAATTGTGGACGTAGGAGGAGGAATGGGAGATTTACTGGTTGCAATTTTATCAGCAAACAAAACAGTAAATGGAATTCTCTTTGACCAACCTCATGTTATTCAAGAAGTGCATATTGCAAATCAAGAAATAGCAACCCGTTGCAATTTAGTAAGTGGAGATTTTCTAAAAAGTGTACCACCAGGCGGTGATGTATATATAATTTCTCATGTACTTATGGATTGGTCAAATGAAGATTGCATTACCATTCTGAAAAATTGTCGTGCAAGTATGATTGATGGTGGTTCTTTATTAATCATTGAAGCTTTTGCTGATGTATCTAATGAGCAAGTTTTTGCACACTTTATAGATATGATAATGCTTCAAGAAACTTCTGGACGTGTCAGGACTTTAAAAGAGTGGAATATTTTACTTGGCTCATCTGGCTTCACTGTAAAAAATATTATACCTATAGATACCTTGTCAATGAATATAATCGAGGCAGTTTAACCTCTCTTAAAGTTGACCAAAAATCTTATAGTTGGCATAAGAGCTAACTATAAGATTTTTTAAGGTATATTCAGAGATTTACAAAGTGCGATCGCGCCATCGAAGGTTTTAAATGTACTTGGGTAATTCGACGCGTTCAATATACTGGCGTAGGGCATCGTTGATTATCCAGCTCCTAGAACGCTGAAGACGAGTAGCGGTGGTGTCAAGTTTCTCTTACAAGTCATCATCCAGTGGAAAACTTGTAGTACTGATATTGTGACATACTCCACACACTCCCAATGAGAGTGAGTGTGGGCTTCTCAGGGACTCCTCTAGGACGACATTAACTGAGCTTTGAAGCCGTATGCCCTACGGACTTTTGGAGATAATTTTGAACTTTTTTGATAGGCTGCTTTTCAGCATTTAATTGAGTCACACCTAGTGGTTAAAATTATATCAAATATTTGGAAAAAACCAATAAAGTGTTCGTTCCTCATCGACCAACATTGCTGATTTCACGATGCTCAATTTTGCTCGTTGGTCAATTCGTCACTCACGCGTATTCATTTCATCACCTCCCTATCGGTTAGGTGAGAGGCTTCTACTGTTTGAGCTAAAATAATGCACATTGCTACAATGTATTATTCCAAAGTAGCTTATGACTGTTCAAAGTACTCAACCAGTTGCCGATCCTAAACTCTGGATGTCGGCTTCAAAAATAGCCATGCCACAAAGAACGTCGCCGCTGTAAATAGTTGCGTCAGATCCAAAGCAGATAGATAGCCATCTGCAAATGAAGCAATGCTGCGATCGGTGATGCCAAATACCCAGGATGACAGACCAAACAGCCAAATCCCATTCTTGAGATTTCCGACAAATTCTTTAGACTCTGATGGTTGCTGGTCGTTCACGATCTTCTGTTCTGTTGGTAAATAATCTGGTGATTGATGAGAAATATTTGCCATGAAGAATTATTTCTAACTTTGTATGCTGAACTTATATTAATAAATATTTCATCAACTTGACTTCTGTCCTATAGCGTATATCTCACAATCCTGACATTCTTGCTTTCTTACTTTAGTTTTGTTGTCTTCAATAAACAGCAATGGCTTGATTTCTAAGCTTTACAGGATGATGCTTAGGCGCTTTGATTACATAATCTTTAAACAACTATATAAAGATTTATTTATAATTTAATAAAACCCTTCGTTAGATAGATGCAGATGACAGAAAACTCCAAAAACCTTAAATATTAGGGAGAAAGACTAATAAAATTCCCTTCTAATACAAGCTTAGAGGGGAAAATAATTAATGAAATTATGGCAAAAAATAAGGCTATGACTAGATTTATGGATCAGCCAAGCGGGTCTTAGGACGGCTTTGATACAAATCCTGAACGACTTGGGCAACAGAAACTACAGCTACAAGGGCTATAACTACAATAGGTAACAAACCTTTGCCTAAGATGGCGATCGCTAGCAGCACAACTGCACCCCCAAGTCGATAGTTGGAACGGATTTTGCAATAACGAATTACTCCAAATCGATGGAGAATGCTGACAGCTAGCGAACATAATGCCACTGAACCACAGATAAGCCATCGTTGGGAATCTGGTAGTGCTAAAGTTGGCTTACTCAACAAGATTTGTTCTACGCCAACTCCAGCAGCAGCAATTCCAATTACTAAGGGTAAATGAGTATAAAGCCAGAGATTGACAACACCAATTTTTCTATCTTTCCGCGCCATCTCAATCGGTTTACCACCCAAGTTATCAAAATAGACCCACCACCAGCTAAAAGCAATAATTAGACCCAACACGGCGGAAATCACGGTGAAAACATCCCATTTCTGTTCAGAAACACCATTGACCACTGCAATAACTGCTTCGCCTAAAACAATAATGGTAAACAACCCGAAACGTTCCGGTAAATGGGAGGCGTGGGGAAGCAACCCTAACTGAAACTTACTTCCTGTCAGAGGTGTAGCAAAGTCAATGATGATTCCCAATGTCCAGAATCCGAACCGCCAAGGAATCGGTGTAAATGCTGATATTAACCAGAAGAAGGCGGCGATCGCAAAACCAATAGCGTAGCGAGTGGTCAAAGGACGCGCTAAAGGAATGTGCATTCCAGCACGGACGTACTCTATCACCAGCACAACCCGACCGAGAGCATAGGAAATGGCAAAACCAGGCGAACTCTCACCCAAACCGTGATGGATGTTAATAGCCATTGCTGATGCTGTCAGCATTTGTAAACCAATCAGCAACCGATGTCCCACATCATCGCTATCAAAGCGGTTGGCGTAAAATGTAGTGCCAATCCATGACCACCAAACTGGTATAAATAGAACTATAAAACCAAACCATCCTGATAGAGAGATATCTTCTTTGAGATTGTGGGCGAGTTGAGAAACTGCAACTACAAACACCAAATCATAAAAAAGTTCTAGCCAAGTGGCGCGTCGTTCTTCTTCGGTGTCTTCACTAATACGTAACCTTGGCGGTTGGAGAAAATTTGCCATAGTGCTAATTGCGAATCGCTAATTGTTTTTTAGCATTAACCGTTAGCAATTGGCTATCTAGCACATTTTCAGATTCCCGGCTCTAAACTTTTGTTTAAGTCTGTGCCTCTCCAGCTCGGAGCTACGGTGGACACACAAGTCGAAAAAAGCTCGATTTCTCATTATTCTCTCGTTCCCATGCAGAGCATGGGAATGACTGATTAGGGGCTGCTGCCTCCAGTCAGACATTGAGCCAGAGACTCAACGAATGCGTTCCCCGGCGGCAGCCCAGGAACGAGGAAAGCCTTATCAAGCTAGGTTTTTAGGACTTGTGTGTACACCGTAGCCAGCTCGGAGAGACACGATTTTGCGTAGTAACACCAGAGAGAGGTCTTTTTTGACGGCTAATTAGATGGACACCATATAACTTTATGTAAGGTAGCGGGAAAAGCATCTGTGACAATTACGGTAGAAGCCCTAGAATTGCTAGTGTTAACGCTGTATTATTTTTGAATATTTTCTCAAGATTTACTCTAAGACAGCAGCAATGATTATTCGCCATGCGACTGAAACTGACTTACCTGCAATTGTGGCAATTTACAATGCTGCAATTCCTAGCCGCATGGCAACCGCTGATTTAGAGCTAGTATCTGTGGAAAGTCGCCTTGCTTGGTTTAAGGGGCGATCGCCTTCACAACACCCACTTTGGCTAATCGAAGTAGAGGGAGTAATTGCTGGATGGCTTAGTTTCCAATCCTTTTATGGACGATCTGCTTATAGTAAGACTGCCGAAATTAGTATTTATATAGCCCCTGCTTTTCAGAGATGTGGTTTGGGACAGCAACTTCTAGCACAAGCAATTCACGAAGGTAGTACTTTGGGTTTAAAAACTTTAGTATGCCTCATTTTTGCCCACAATCAACCTAGTTTAAAGCTATTTGAAAAATTTGGTTTTCAACATTGGGGGCATCTGCCTAAAATTGCCGAACTTGATGACGTTGAGCGAGACTTAGTTATCATGGGACTCAGAATTAGTAAACCTGTTGTTTAATTTGCACTATCTGCCACTCGCACATAATTTAATTCTGAATTCTGGCTCCTGACTCCTGAATTCTGTTTGGTTAAAGTTTTTGCATTCGCTGAAGTCTAATTCAGGAATTGAACGATAACAACGAAACTTATCTGACTCGTCATAACTTTTACTTATATAAATCGCCGAAAAAGATTTAGTTTAAGGTGTAATCTGATTGATTGCTGCTCTCTACAATTATGAGCTTTGTCTCCCCAAAATCAAATCTTCCTGAGCGACTTTTGCAAGAGGTCTAATCTCTAACTCCTCCAGCAGAATTTTCACCAAATCGTCAATGATGACTTTGGCTTTCTCATGCTTTGGTAATGGCATTCTCATCTCCAAGGTTCCCTGACTGTAAGCCAATAGAGTCGCTCGATGGTCGTCAAATTCTTTTAAAATTGCCTCAAATTCTTGCCAGCTAACATCGTGGAGTACCAGCTAACATCGTGGAGTATTAGTCTATGTCCCGGCGGAACACTTAATTGTCGTAATTGAAGTGTTACCATGTGAACCATTTATAATCTAAGATTGAAACTTGCACAAGCCAGTATTAAACTATTGTAGCTCCCTATTTCTCAGACTATAATAAATGGACAAACTATATAATCAATGAAAAATCATATGCCATTTGAACAATTCAACGATAGTTACCTGAAAAACATATTACAAAATTCAGAAAATTTGAATAAAGCTTACACATCTGCTTTCTCAAAAATCTCTGAGCAAATTAGCGGGATAGATCAGAGATTTACTGGCAGGGCAAGGCTATTGCCCTACTCTGAATTATTAGAAAATTTATCTGGTAAATCAAGACTCTTTGCCTACTCTGAATTATTAGAAAATTTATCTGGTAAATCAAGACTGATGCCACAAGATAAGTTAATACAAGATAATTTATATATAGATTTAAATAAACAAATTTCTAGTTGGCAAAAACTGCTTCAGCCTAGTCTAAATATTTCTCAGCCGTCTCGTCAATTAAAGGAAATCGTACTTGCCTCAAGAGTATGGGATAAGAGTTTCACAGAAGTTACACGTCAAATTCAAGAACTAAACCTATTTAGTAAACATCCAGCCTTAGTACAAAGTTTATTAAAACCTTCAAGGGTTTATACAGATTTTGTAGAGAAAACCTATCAACGTCTTGAGCAAAGTCCAAGTGAAAAATTTGATTGGGCTTTAGAGACTTCTTTGCATTTAGCAGAAGATCAATTATTAACTGCAACTGAGCTTTTAGTTAATATTATTGCTGTACCAGAAGATGAGGAATTAGCTTTACGTGAAATAGATTTATTACTACCAATTGTTCAACAAGATGAATTAATAACAATTGTAGAATCCTGTGAAGAAGAGGACGAAGAGTCTCTAATACTACTTTCTCCTGCGGCCCAAGCATCTGCACAGGTAAATCGAATTTGGAAATTAATTGTTCAATGTAATGAGGTAATGCAAACTAAAGAACAGAAAGAAATGTTCAAGCCAACAACTAAGCTTATAGAAGCTTGTACAAATTTACATTGGATAATACCTCAAAATAAACTGAGTTTTGCAAACTTTATAGATTATTTCTACTTTACTTTTTATGAGGGAGCAGGAAAAGATAACTTACGCTTTTTAATTAAGCACGGTGGTGTACTAGATGAAAAGACAGATTGTGATTTTATTTGGTGTATCAAGCATTTAAGAAACAAGTGGCTACGTCATGATGCAGATCATGGAAAAGAAACAGATATCAAAAAGTCTTGGAAAGATTTGTCAGATAAATTCAAATGGCTTGGTATAAACCATACACCTATTAGAGAAGAAGACTTTCGTAAATTACATCGCTCTTTGTTAAAAGAAGCAGAGTCTTTTCTAGAAAAAATTTTGGAAAAATTGATCTCATAGAACCCCACCTTTATATTGAACCCCGTCAAGAATATCTGCCAAAAGCGATCGCTCAACAAGCTTTTCTGGCACCTCCCGGAGATGGTCATATTCCCAGTGGAAGGAACCAACGCTGAGAGTGAGCGATCGCCACTAAAAAATAATGTATATTGTAATGTATACATCATGTAAAATTTAAACTGTGTCGAGCAAAATTTGCAAGCAGATTTATATTGAACCACGTCAAGAGCATCTGCTAAAGGCGATCGCTCAACAAGTGGGTGTAAGTGAAGCAGAGATTATTCGCCAAGCCATTGACCTTCATCTTGGTGAAATAACTTTACCCCAAACGAACCTTGCAATGTGGGAAGCCGAAAGAGAATTTATTAACCAAATCAAAACTCGACCTGCTCAACTTGGAGGTCGGGATTGGCAGCGTGAAGACCTCTATGAACAGTAGGTTTTACTGGATACTAATATTCTTGTTTACATCTACGACCCACTAACAAATTTATTATGAAAATCAAAGCCGTTATCTGGCAAGAAGACGATGTGTGGTGTGCTTCTGTACCAGCTCTACCAGGGTGTCACACATGGGGAGAAAGCTACGAAGACTTGTTAGAAATGCTTAAAGATGCGATCCAGGGTTGGCTTGAAGTTGCTAGCCAGCAGGAAGAACTCGAACCGGATAAACAGTTGATTGAAATATCTCTATGAAATCTGTTTCTGGTAAAGCCTTATGTAAAATTGTTGAACGGTATGGCTGGAACCTAAAACGGATTACTGGCAGTCACCATATTTATGCCAACAAAGGTGTCATTCTTTCTATTCCTGTTCATGGCAATCGCGATTTACCCATTGGAACACTGAAAGGACTGCTGAAGGATGCAGGTCTTACTCAACAAGATATAAATTAACAACGATTTTTTGAACTTTAGTTATTAGCCCGAAACTTAAAGTTCCGGGCTAGTGTTAATCTTAGATTAATCCAAAATCTAAAATCCAAAATCTAAAATTATTTGCCATTACCATTACTTTGAATGACACGTTCGGCGAGTTTTTCTGGCACTTCCTGGAGATGGTCATATTCCCAGTGGAAGGAACCAACGCCAAGAGTGAGCGATCGCAGCTCTACAATAAAGTTTTGCATCTCTGCTTGTGGCAAGTATGCAGAGACATTATCCCAGCCTTGCCAATCGTTTCTGCCCTCATAGCCTAAAATTTGCCCCCGTCTACCACTCACCAGTTGCAGCACTTTGGAGGTAAATTCGCTAGGTGTTGTCACTTCCACCCGCAGAATTGGTTCTAACAAGGTAGGTTCCCCTTGGGGTATCCCCGTTTGCATTGCCAATCGCGCAGCTTGCTTAAAGGCTTGTTCGGAACTATCAACGTTGTGGTATGAACCATTAGTCAAAGTTACCGCCAAATCCACTATTGGGAAGCCCAAAGGCCCATGTGTCAGAAATTCCCGCACCCCCATTTCCACCCCAGGAATGTACTGTTTAGGAATCACACCGCCGACAATGGTTTCATTAAAGTTAAAACCTGTACCGCGTGGTAAAGGCTTAATTTCGAGAAAAACATCACCAAACTGTCCATGACCACCGCTTTGATGTTTGTAACGCCCATGAACTGAAGCCACTGTTTTACGAATGGTTTCTTTGTAAGGCACTTGCGGTAAGTGGGTTGTCATCGGTAGATTATATTTGCGGCGCAGTCTGTCTAGGGTGACTTGCAAATGAATTTCGCCTTGACCCCACAAGATAACTTCGTGGGTGTCGCCGTGTTGTTCCCAAGCTAGCGAACAGTCTTCTTCTAACAACTTGTTGATGGCACTGCTGAGTTTAACTTCATCGTTGCGCTTTTCTGGTGTAATGGCCAGAGCATACACTGGTTCTAACTGTGCAGCTTTGGGTAATTGCATAGCCAACTGCTGTTCTGTAGAGATTGTATCTCCTGTTCTAATTCCTTCTAAACGGTTCAATGCGACAATTTCACCAGCATCAGCTTCGTTAACAAACTGCTGTTGTTGTCCCATGAGGCGGTAAATTCCACCAGTACGAATGCCATTAAGGACAATACCATCAGTTAATTTGCCCCGCCAAACACGCACGAGAGAAAGTTTGCCACCTTGAGGAGTGTAGTAAGTTTTTAATACCTGCGCTAGAGGGGTATCACCTTTTGAGTTTTTTAAACGACGTTCTGCTGTGGTTTCTGGTTCGGGGGCTTCGCGTAACAAGGCTTCTAATAGAGGTCTAACACCATAATCTTGTTCTGCCACACCAAAGAAAACGGGTACTACCAAATCTGCCCCTAATTCCATTTTTAAATCTTTGAGGATTTCCTCTTGGGGTGGTTCGATGTCTTCTAAAAGTTCTTCTAGTAAATGGTCATCAAAATTTGCTATGGCTTCGAGCATTTCTGCCCGTGCTGTATGTTCTTCTTCTTTTAAGCTTTCGGGGAAGGGAATGGGGTCAGCAGGTGCGCCTGGATGATATTTATATGCCTGTTCGCTCACCATATCAATAAAGCCGGTGAGTTGTTCTCCGTTCATGATGGGATATTGATGCGCTACCAGGGGACGGCTAGATACTGCTTTCAGGGCGTGCAACGTTTCCAGGACGTGAATATTTGCCCGATCCATTTTGTTAACAAAGACGAGGTGGGGAATTTCCCAATCGTCCAGAAATTTAAATAGAGGGGCAAGGGTGAGGACTCGCTCGCGTATGGGTTCGCAAACTACAATTGCTGCATCGACTCCCATCAAAGCATTATAAGTTTCTTGGGCAAATTCTATACTTCCCGGACAGTCAAGAAAAGTGAAGCAAATGCCGTTATACTCAGTGCTAGCGGCGCTTACTTCTACACTCATCTGGCGATCGCGGGACTCAGCAGCACTATCTCCTACTGTATTGCTATCCCTAACACTCCCTTTGCGGGAAATTGCCCCTGTGACAAATAACAAGCTTTCTAGTAAAGTGGTTTTTCCACTTAAATAAGGCCCGACAATTGCAACATTGCGCGAACCCGATTTTACTTTTCCGTTCATAAAAACCTCCCTTGCGGTAAGTCTTTCCTAACCGCATTATTCTGCTGTAAATATGTCAGGGATAAAAAATGGTTCTCTGGAGTCAAAATTACCCCTTCTTTAATTTGTTATTATCCTCTCTTTAATCGAAAATTAAAAAAATTGTATCCTGTCGTAAGATTTAGCTTCAGAAAAGTTAAGTATCACAAACTTTCATGCCGAATAAAGAAGTTTTGTAACAAACTTTTTATGAAGTAAATTTAACTGAAAGTGTTGCGAGTTACAAAATCAATGGGATTATCATTCTCCAAATATGGCATAGCAGGGTTAGTAAGTTTAACTTTGCTGGTTGTTAACATTTCTTTCCCCTCTCCTGCTGTCCCCTTAAAACTGGCACAATCTAATGCTAAAACTGCCATAGACTGGTTAAATCAAGGCTTACAAGCAATTCAGGCGGAAAAGGTACAAGATGCGATCGCAGCCTTTAAACAGGCAAGCCAATTAGATCCGACATTGGTAGCAGCGCACTATAATTTAGGGTTAGCATTCCGACAAACGGGACAATTACAACCCTCTGCGGACGCATTTTATCGAGCAACACAAGCCGATCCTAAATTTGCTCCAGCTTTTGCTAATTTAGGCGGAGCGTTGTTAGAAGGTAATAATTTACAGTTAGCTAACGATTACTTGCAACGTGCCCTAGAACTTGATCCCAAACTAGGATTTGCCCACTATAACTTGGGGTTGGTACGAGAGCAGCAACGAGATTGTGAGCGAGCGATCGCATCTTTTAAAAAAGCCATAGAATATAGCAAAAATGCACCAGAACCTCCTTATCATTTGGGAATGTGTTATCTCCAACAAGGTAAACTCGACCAAGCCAGAGATGCCTTTAATCAGGCAGTAAAAATTAATCCGAAGTATTCAGAAGCTTACTATAATCTTGGTTCAATTTGGTTTAGTCAACGCAAATCACAAGAAGCATTAGAGGCTTTTAGAAAATCAGCCGAAGCTAACTCTAACTATCCCAATGCTTATTATGGTGCAGGGTTAGTTTTTATGCAGTTACAGCAATATCAAGATGCAGTACAAGTATTGCAATTTGCTAGAGATTTATACAATGCTCAGGGTAATCCCCAGTGGGCAAAAAATGCCGAGCAATTGTTGCAACAAGCACAAAATTTAAATTACCAACCTCGCTGAGGCGCAAAAGCTTAATATTGCATAATATAAGACTATTGGGTTGACTCGCTGGTGTTGTCTGAACTGATCCCAATTGGAATAAAACGTACATGCAAAAGCGCCTAAAGAGTCGATTTTTATTTAGCGATCGCTGGCTTGATCGGCAATCAATTGTTCGCAACATGGAAGCCTTCCAAGACTTAATTGTGATTGTCTTGTGTTTGGGTTTGTTCGCCGTCATGCTGATCCAATTGTGGGGGATAGCTATCGCTCTCACGCAGCCACTAGACTATAAATCTGTGACTGCAAAAATACTGTTTGTATTGATTTTAGTTGAGTTATTTCGATTGTTAATGGTCTATTTGCAAGAACATAGTATCTCTGTGGGAGTAGCAGTAGAGGTAACAATTGTATCTCTACTGCGAGAGATAGTAGTTCACGGAGCGCTGGAAATTTCTTGGGTTAATACGCTTGCAATTTGCGGTTTGTTGTTTGTTCTGGGTGGACTGCTTGTGGTGTGTGCTAAGACACCACACATGGATTGTATGAGTGCTAATACTAAGTTTTGCCCGAATGTGTATAAAGGAGGCAGAGAACGGCAAAATGAGTTGGAATTGCAGTATTCACGTCAATGTGATGAGAAGCAACCTCTTGGATAAACTTCTATGAAAATAGGGAGTGGGGAGATGAGGTAGAATTTTCTCTCTTGTCTGTCCTATCTCCTGCTCCATCAATAGAGTAACGACTATTAATTACGAATTACGAATTACGAATTACGAATTTATATAACCTACCCTTACAAGGTACTTCCGACGTATTTAAATATACTCTTTTTGGGAGATGAATCGTTCTTTAAGGGTGAGTATAAAGTTAATTAGAAATTCTAAAACAGGTCAAGCAATGGCTAAAAATACAGGTAACGGACAGTCTCAAGAACCAATTAGCAACTTAGAGTACGACTTTATCACCGTGTTACACAACAAGGCTGAAGCCATTAAGGCTTACGATACTTACATCAAAGATGCACAGAAACTAGGTTCCCAGCCTTGTGTAGAGTTATTCCAGAAATTGCGCCAATCTGATCTTGAGCAAGCACAAGAGGTTCGCCGACATCTACAAGAAGTCATGCAACACGGTAAGATGTAACCCAGGTATTTAAGTGCTGCATATACGATGGGCGTAGATGCAGCACTTGTTGATTACATTAGACGCAAGTAGAGTCTAATATCAGCTAGATTAATTGTGGGCTGTTTGCTGTACTTGCGCCACTGTCAAATCGAGAGCCACCGCCACTTGTTCCACACTCAACCCCAATGCCAATAATCGGGGAATAGCTTCTAACTTAGCTTCCTGCCGACCTTCTTGCCGACCCTCTTGCCGACCCTCTTGCCGACCTTCTTGCCGACCTTCTTGCAGACCTTCTTGCAGACCTTTCTGCCGACCTTCTTGCCGACCTTCTTCTAAGCCGTCTTCCTTAATTGATTGATACATCCTTGTTTTTTTGAATTCATCGTCTATACCCAACATTTCTGCTAACTCCTCTCGACTTAACCGGGTAAATTTGTACAACAGAATAGTCTCTATCAATTCTACAATTTGCTTGGTGGTAGCTTCATCTGCAAGTTGTTGTCTTGCTTGTAAAATTAATTCCCTACCTTTGTCAATGGCTGTCTCTTCTCTTTCGATAATTAGTTTAACGATCGCAACTTGCAGTGAGTTCTCCCCCGTATCTAATTCATCTAGATAAATGCGTTGTACTTGTGAACTGTCTAGCAGCAATTCATACGGTAGCCGATCGCTTGGATCTAAACTCCTTTGGGGATAGATAACCACAGCACGCCAAAAATTGACTGATTCGTTTTGACGCAAGTAAAGGAACATTTCAGCAAAGAAGCGTCTATAAAAAGTTGAGTCTAATTGAAACTGGACTTCAACAAAGTAAAGTGGTTGGTTTGTGGTTTCACTTGTGGGAATGAATACCCCATCAATCCTAAAGGCAGTTTCTTTTACTTCGACTGAAACAAATTTATAGGCGTTGACATTGACAGTTGTATCGCCAATTATTGCAAAAAATATGCTAGGAAAAGCTTGAAACAAGCTATAAAATACTTTGTCAGTTTGCACCTGGATTTAGGAAAGCGAAAATTGGATATTCAAAGTCTATCAAAAATAGTGTATACGCATCTGATTCAGCATTAAAAAAAGCAGATGGTTGTTCCCACCTACTTTAATAAAAGATTTGTTATAGCGTCAAAACCTCACCTCCAACCCCTCTCCTTACTAAGGAGAGGGGAGATAAAGCTGTGCTTTATCGGGGTGAGGTTAAACGCTATATCTCCGTTACTTAGATACCAACTGATTAACTGGAGCAATGCCAGCCATATCTAAAATTGGCGCGATCGCATCTTCTCGTTTTACTGCCATCATGTGTACACCCTGACACAATTGCCGCGCTATTTGCACTTGCTCGGCAGCAATTTTCATTCCTTCCTCAAGGGGATCTTTGGCTTTTGCCAATCGATCAATAATATGCTGAGGAATATCTACACCCGGAACACATCTATTAATAAACTGGGCATTTTTTGCCGATTTCAACAAAAAGATTCCTGCCAAAATCGGTTTTTTATAGCCAGCCGCAATTGTGTCCATAAACTTTTCTAGTCGCTCAAAGTCGGTAATTAACTGACTTTGAAAAAACTGCGCTCCGGCTTCGATTTTGCGTTCAAATCGACTTTGCAAACTCGACCAACTCTTACATTGCGGATCTACTGCTGCACCAACAAATAAATCTAACGCTCCATCAGTCAAGGGTTTCTCGTTGCAATCAACGCCTTGATTCATCTTCCGAATCAGTTGCAGCAGTCGCACAGCTTCTAAATCAAACACTGCTTTGGCATCTGGATGATCGCCTGCTTTTACTGGGTCGCCAGTCAGGGCTAAAATGTTATATATGCCCAAGGCATGAGCGCCCATCAAATCAGCTTGTAAACCAATACGATTGCGATCGCGGCAAGCAACTTGACAAATCGGCTCTATGCCGTTTTGTGACAAAATCACCGACGCCAGTAACGAAGACATCCGTAACACTGCGCGGCTACCATCAGTAACATTGACAGCATGAACCCTTCCCTTAAGAGTCGCCGCCATTTGAATCATGTGCGCTGGATCTCCACCTTTCGGAGGTGCTACCTCGGCGGTAACGAGAAATTCACCTGCTTGTACAGCTCTCTTGAAGGCTGTGGGGCTATGGGTGTGATGCATAACATTAAGGATTTTAATTTCTTACATGGTATAACGAATCACACCTAAAAGGGAGAACTTATAGAGGAAGAGAGTAGCCTAAAGCAGCTTTTACTTGTGACAGAGTTTGATTTGCGATCGCCCTAGCTTTTTCTCCTCCATCCCGCAACACAGAATCCAGATAGCTTTTATCCGCCGTTATTGCCTGATATTTTTCTTGGATTGGTTTCAGAGACTCAATTATCGTGTTTGTCAACAATGGCTTAAATTGCCCCCAGCCCATATCCTGACACTCAACTGCTACATCTTCCTTCGTTTTGCCAGAAAGCAATGTATACAGTGTTAACAAATTATTACACTCTGGACGCGCTGGATCATCAAAAGTCAGACCACGAATCGGATCAGTTTTACAACGCTTAATCTTGTATTCAATCTGTTCTGGTGAATCTAGCAAACTGATTCGGCTTAACTCTGAAGGATCAGACTTCGACATTTTGCGTGTACCGTCCGCTAAACTCATCACCCTTGCCCCTTCCTTACGAATCAAAGGATCTGGTAACTTCAGAACTGGTTGATCTGGTTTCCCAAATTGGTGATTTAAACGAGCTGCAATATCCCGTGTCAATTCCAAGTGTTGCTTTTGGTCTTCACCCACTGGCACTTTATCTGCTTGGTAAAGCAAAATATCAGCTGCCATCAGCACAGGATAATCCAATAAGCCTGCACTCACATTTTCTCCCTGCTTGAGTGCCTTTTCCTTAAACTGAATCATATCTTGCAGCCAGTTTAGAGGTGTAATGCAGTTGAGCAACCAAGTGAGTTCACTGTGAGCCGAAACGTGGGATTGTACAAAGATTGTAGAGTGATTTAAATCAAGACCACAAGCTAAATAGAGAGCAGCAAGGGTGTAGGTATCATCTGCCAACTGTTTTGGGTCGTGTGGCACTGTAATCGCGTGCAAATCAGCCACAAAAAGGTAATTTTCGTATTCGCTCTGACCTTCTACCCAGTTGCGAATGGCTCCCAAGTAGTTGCCTAGATGGTAATTGCCGGTTGGTTGAACTCCAGAAAGAACACGTTGCTTGCCCATAAATTCCAACTTAGTTATCTTAAATCTGCGCTAGTAAAGTAGGCGATGTCTGGCGACAAATTGCTTTCCGCCTACGCAAAACTCATTTAATTTTGACATTTTCCAGGTCAACTCGCTGTTACAGGATGAGAGATTTTAACTCAACTCCCATTGCTATAAGGTTTTTCGTTTACGTGAGGTACACCCGTAGGGGGACGACACTGCCCATTGGTGTCAACTTAAGCGCAAACCCCTTTAAAACCTCGTTTCCAGCCTCTGGCTGGAAATGCTGCTCTTGGCGGCTCCGCCGCCAGCAAGGGAGGCGGAGCCTAGGGTGTTGACTCTGTACCCTTTAGCCCACAAGACTTCATGCAGAAATTGTGTTTTTTATTTTGGCATAAAGATGGCTGTAGCGGGCGCTTTCACACAAGCAAAAACCAGCACAAATAGTTTTTCGATAATTCCCCAAAAAATAGCCAAAGTCAACAGCCTAGGCGGAGCCTCTAGAACGGCATTCCCAGTCGGAGACTGGGAACGAGACAAAAGATGGATAAAGTCGAACTTAATTAATTTTGTAATTCTCAATGATAGCGCAAGGAACAGACTTTTCTCCCGACCAATCGGTAAAGGTATCTTCATTTTTGTAATGCCTTGGCGTTTGCATAAGCAATTGCCAAGCATCTTTGGCATCTAATAAATTTAAACGTTCAGGATAGTGTATCTTTAATAATTCTTGCACTAGGGGATAATAGTCAGAGTTTATTCCTGGAAAAATATGATGTTCTGTATGATAAGAAAAATTTAAATGCAATTTGTCAAATATTTGAGGAACACGCAGGGAAATACTATTAATAAGTGGATCATTGACGCTTGTCATCTGACAAAGCATGTGGTTTGTATAGATGTAAAACATTGCTCCAGCGTAACCAATGCCAATAGGCAGAAAGTAACTCAACAGGATTTTTATGAAATTAAATTGTAAATATACCAAGATACTCAAATGAATCATACCAATTACAAAAAGTTCACCTGCAATTAACCAACGCTCTTTAGTTTTGACTGTAAAGGCAGCAGGAACAAAACTTACAGATTCACGATTAAAAAATAGCACAGAGACCAAATTCCGAAGATTATGTGTTCCCCATGCAGTTGCCATTCCCACTATTAAACTGATGGGATTAACCTCAGCAGAAGGTACGCATACATTTTGAATCCATTTACCCCAAGTTTTCGGCTGCTTATATAAGTAATTGCGATCGGGATCTGCTAAAGAATTAGTTTTATTATGATGTTCTCGATTATGTACTGCTTTCCACAATGTGGGTGGCATCCACAACATCGCTAGCCCTAGCAAGCTAATAATTCTGAGTATATGGGAGTTTCTAATTACGCTACCGTGCATCAGCTCATGGGAGCTAAATAGCAAGACGATAACACTATTGCCCATCACTATAGCTAAAGGCACATAAAGCCATAAAAAATATAAATTCCAACGATCTAGATAAGATGCGATCGCCCAGCCTAAAATCAAAATTGCCCAATTAATTAATAGAATCACTAATTTACTTGGATCGGGAAGAAATGCTTCCGCAGGAAGTAGGGGACGCAATGTTTTTGCATACTCTGCTTGGCGAATTAACTTTTGGGTGTTACAAACTTCCATAAATATTGATTGTTGAACTTTATTTAACTTATATTACAATAAATAGTTTCAAAATTCATAAAAACCAAACTCTTAAATTCGATTTACCTCTCTGCTAAACCTACCTGTCCTCCAATTAGGCCCAGAAATCCTGTTCCAAAGTGCTGAATCTCCAGAAAACTTGCTTGCTCCGGTGAGCTTTTATAAACTCGGAATGTCTTCATAATTCCTAAAGTGGCTGCACTTTCTAGAGGCCCAACAAAGCTAATATCGCGGTCGAGAAAATAAGTTTGACTAGCCCATTGAGCCATCTGATTTGCATTTAAAAAGTAGCAGCCTGCGTGAGGATTGAGCGCACGACGAAAAGTAATTGGTATATTCATAATTGCACCTTTGAGTTCCTGTTGCTCCTGCACATTTTGAAAGGGAGCAGTTACTCGCAACGCCAAATCCCCATCAATATAAGCCTTGTGAACCAAACCGTGGGGAGAGATTTCATAACGATTTGGTTGAAGCAAGCTTAAGTCACCCGCTTGTTGAGTAAACCAGTTTAATTTGATAAAAAACCAAGGGTCATGGATAATTAGGTCATCTTCAAGAAAGCAGTAGTAATCATATTGACCAAGACAACTTTGCAGAACTGCTTGGCACTCAAACCCCAAAAGTAGAGGTTCTACATTGTTAGAATGATGCCTATATAGATGGGAGCGTAGAGGAAGCTGATTCAGAAGATGATCATCTTTGGTTGTACAAATAACAATATCTAGTTCGTGAGACTGCGGCTGGTTAGCAGGGAAAGCTAGTCGTTGAGCAATGTTAATAATACTTTGAGATTTACCAAATAATTGGTGTAAGGCGGTAAGGCTTTTAGTTAACGCCTGCAAACGGGGTTGTGGATCTTTGCGTTGAGAAGCATGACGACTATCATTGCTAGGTTTGAAAAAATGGGCGATGGTAAAAATAATTCGCATTTTAAATATCGCTTTTATACTTCTTTGTCATTTGTCCTTTGTCCTTTGTTAGCTGTAACTAATGACCAATGACCAATGACCAATGACTAATGTAATCTAATTTCTGCCAAATCCTTTAGATGCTGGACGCTTTTTCAAACTCTCAAAACTTTTACCAGCCAACATCCATTGCAAATGTTGTGGTAACAGTTTCGCTAAATCATAACGTTTCAGAATTGTCTCTCGCGCATTCGCACGAATTGCATTCATCTCTTGAGGATTATTCAACGCTTCTTCAACCCTATTAGCAATATTCTGAGGAGAAAAGAAATCCACCAGCAGTCCATTTACCCCATCCTGTACAACTTCTAATACTGGCGGAGTCTTAGAAGCTACTAATAAACATCCTGCTGCCATTACTTCTAACATTGACCAGGATAAAACAAAAGGACGGGTTAAATAAATATGAGCAGAAGAAGCTTGTAAAACCTGAAGGTACTCATTGTAAGGTAGTCTATCTGTAAAATGCAGTCTTGATAAATCTAAAGATAATTTTTCTAACATTAATTGTTTATAAGTCTGACCATCGGGGAGATTCTTTCCATAAGCAACTCTGTCTTCTCCCACAACTACTACATGGCACTTAGGTCGTCGTTGCTGAAGTAAGGCTACTGTTTCCATAAACTGCGGAAAACCTCTATAAGGTTCCATTCCTCGTCCCACATAAGTTACCAACTCTTCGACATGGGAAAGGTCAAGATTTATTCTTGGCAAAATTAACTTTGCGCCTGGTTTGGGAGCAAAATATTTGGTGTCGATACCATCATGAATTACAGTGATTTTGCTATGATATTCTTTAGGAAACTGCTGACGTTGCCAGTTGGTAGGAGAAAGACCGCGATCGCAACTATATAAATCAGTCAAAATCGGCGTATTTTTCACGCGGATGCGACATTCATCATCAGCATTCAGTGGTTCAGTGGGATCAAAATCTGCATCCGAACCATGAGCATGATAAAACCACTCGAAATAACACAATAATTCGGCTTTGGGGAAAATATCTTTCATAAATAAAGTTGGCCCCCAGCCAGAATGACCATAAACTATATCTGGAACAAAACCCTCGGCTTTTAATTTTTCTGCCACGCGATAGACAGCCTGGGCAGTAATAACAGCATTTTCCAGATTGCGAACATAGTGGTGCGTCGGGGGAGCAGCTTCACGAGAAGGAGTGTAAATAGCTTTATAAACGCCAGGTATTTCCCCTTCACGCCGATTTGTTCCAAAGACAACTTTGTAATTAGCATCTTTACCTAAAACTGTTGCTAGGTTGCGGAATTGTGAGGGAAAATTGGGATGTAAAAATAAAATCTGCATCGGAATAATATTGATTAACTTATTGCGAGATAAAATAAATTAAGACAAACTGCTTAAAATTATAAGATTATTTATCACGATTGTTTGCAAGTAAATTTAGGTAAATGGTTGCCCAAAAATGCAAAAATAATCGCAAATTTGTGTTATGAACATGAAATTTATTGGCATTGATTTAGGCTGGCGATCGCAACCAAGTGGACTATGCTCCTTAGAATGGATAGATGGACAACTGCAACTACTTGATTTAGACCGCAAAGAAGCCATTGCAGACATCCTCACCTGGATCGATCAGAGCGTCAAACCAGACGAACCAGCCATCATCGCCGTAGATGCACCCACCCTCATACCCAACGCTAGCGGGAGTCGCCTCGCCGATAAACTCACCCACAAGCACTTTGGCAAATATCATGCGGGATGCTACCCAGCTAACAAAAACTTACCCTTCGCCGATCGCACCGTCAACTTTGGCTTAGAATTAGAATCACGCGGTTTTGCACACGCACCCACCATCGAACCGCAAAAACTCGGCAGATATCAAATAGAAGTCTTTCCCCACCCAGCGATCGTTAACCTATTCAACTTAGGACGCATCCTCAAATACAAAAAAGGACGCATCAATGAGCGCCGCCTAGAACTAATCAAACTCCAAAATTACATTATTGATATCCTCCCCATTTGCGAACCCCCTCTGCGCCTCTGTGGTTCTTTTCCTCTTGAAATTCCCACCACAGGCGCAGCCCTCAAAGCAACTGAAGATAAACTAGATAGCTTAATTTGCGCCTATGTTGCTGCTTATTGGTGGTATTGGGGAGAACAACGTAATTTAATATTAGGCGATGTCTCCGACGGGCTACGCCTACGCACCACTGGCTACATTATCATCCCTCACAGAGTTTTAGCCTAAAATTGTAATCTCGTAAAATTTAAGTTCAGGAGGTTTTATGCAAGGAGTTAGTTCTAATTTAAGTTTAAAAGAGCTTTATGAAATTGATGAGCATCTCTGGTTAGAGGAAACAATTAAGCTATTGAAAGCTAACCATTTAGAAGAATTAGATTTAGAAAATTTAATTGAGGAGCTAGAAAATTTGGGTCGTAGAGACAAAGCTAAGGTTGCTAGTTTATTAGAACAAATTATTACACATCTTTTATTGCTGCAATATTGGATAGAAGAATCTCAATATAATTCTGGGCATTGGAAAGCAGAAATTAGAAGTTTTAGAAATCAATTAAAACGTAATTTGACAACGAATTTATATCAATTTTTAGAAAAAGAATTAGCATCAATTTATGATGATGCTTTAGGATACGTAATTGAGAAAACTGAAGGCAAACTAGATAACTTACCTGAATATTGTACTTACACCTTAGAACAGCTACTAGATATTAATTATCTACCTGAAAACTTGTAAATTTTTGTTCATAGATTTCTATCCCCCGTTTCGTATTTTTCCAATAAGTAATTAACCAAATATATTCAATACGCTTGGGGTTAAGATCCCCCCGCCTGCGGCGACCCCCTTAAAAAGGGGGTAAAAGAGATATTAGCCCCCCTTTTTAAGGGGGGTTGGGGGGATCTCCGCATACTAAATATCACTAACCCAAGCGTATTGCCTTATAATTCCTCATAATTTTAGCAATAATTATTTTTGGTGCGTGACTGTATCACAATAATAAAAGGCGTTGCTAAACTTAAATCAGCAACGCCTAGTCTTTAGTATTCAATAACTACTCAACACTCTTATTCTGCCCAAGCAATCAACCTTGGTTCATAGGGATTAGCCAGGTGTTGATTTTTCGGCAATACGCGCAAAGACAAGCCTTGCAAACCAGAGGTGGTATAAGTAATATTACCCGTGTAAATAGTCAATCCCTGTGCATCCTTGCCTTGGTAATCCATCACCACTGGCACAGCGTTGACAATCTCACCATTGGCATCGAGCGCACCTTGATATAACTCCACCTGCACATCATCATTTGTCAAACTTGCTAAATCAACCTTGGCTTTAACAGCAACAGTTTGATTAACCTCAATGTCTGAAGCTGCTGATACGTCAATATCTTTGATTTTGATATTGAACCATTGTTCGCCCAGTTTTGCTTTCCAATCAGCTAGTTCTTTAGCTGGGGCATAGTTATCAACAGTTAAGGTATGATAGCGATCGCTCGCTGGAAAATAAGCTCTTTGTGCATATTCTCCTACCATCCGCGCTGTATTAAAGAAGGGACAATTCAACCGAATTGCATCTTTCATTTTGGCAACCCACGGACGGGGCAAACCATCGCTATCACGCTGCTCATAAAATAGCGGTACAACTTCCTTTTCTAACAACTCGTAGAGAGCATTTGCTTCTACTTCATCTTGGTAGTTAGGATCGTCGTAATTCTCTCCATGTCCAATTGCCCAACCTGTGCGGACATAATCGGCTTCATCCCACCAGCCATCTAGCACACTTAAATTTGGCAATCCATTCATTGCTGCTTTCATCCCACTGGTACCAGAGGCTTCCCGTGGACGACGCGGTGTGTTTAACCAAATATCGCAACCCGCAACCATCAATCGGGCAATATGAATGTCGTAATTGGGAACAAACACTACCTGTTTTTCTAAATGCTGTTCGCGGATAAAGTGATTGATATCGCGGATAAGTTCTTTACCTGGGATATCTTTGGGGTGTGCCTTCCCAGCAATCACAAATTGCACTTTTCGGTCTTTGTTGTTCAGTAAAAGCCGCTTAATGCGTTCCAAATCACGCATCCACAGAGTAGCACGTTTATAGGTGGCAAACCGACGGGCAAAGCCAACGGTGAAAGCGTAAGGATCTAAAACTTCTTGGGCTTGGAAAATTTCTGAGGCGGAAGCGCCGCGATCGCGCAAATGCTTGACTAAATGTTCCCGCACATACAAAATCATATCTAAGCGGCAGCGTTCGTGATTACGCCACAATTCTTCATCGGGAATGGCATCCATCCGCTCCCATAACGGGCTATCTAGTGGTGCTGATGACCAGTTTGGCCCCAAGTAGCGATCGTACAATTCTTGAGTCGATTTCGCCACACAACTACGGGCATGGACACCGTTAGTAATTGCTGCGATCGGCACTTCCTCTACTGGCACTTTCTGCCACAAAGCCTGGAACATTTGCCGCGAAACTACACCATGCAACTGTGCTACACCATTAGAAAATGTTGCCATCTTCAGCGCCAGCACTGCCATACTGAAAGGCCCGGATAAATCACCCGTATTTTCACGCCCCAGTCCTAAAAATTGCTCTTTAGGCAAGCCAAAAATGTCTGCATAGTACCCCAAGTAGTACAGCATTTTGTCGGGAGCAAACAAGTCAATCCCGGCTGGTACTGGTGTGTGGGTGGTAAAGATATTGCTGGAAGCTACTACCTGTTTGGCTTGGGCATAAGTGAGTCCCTCTTCCTGAATCAGCAGGCGGATGCGCTCTAGGATGGAGAAGGCTGCGTGTCCTTCATTCATGTGGTAGGCGGTGACTTTCAGCCCCAAAGCTTTGAGCATTTGCACACCACCGATCCCCAGCATGATTTCCTGGTGGATACGCATATCGATGTCGCCACCATACAGCTGATCTGTGATGTCGTGGTCATAAATTATGTTAGGTGCGATGTTGGTGTCCAGCAGATACAGGGGCACTGTTCCCACCTGTACGCGCCAAACTCTGGCATACACCTTGCGCCCTGGATAATCTACCGCAATTTGCAGTTCTGAACCATCAGAATTACGCTCTAGATGCAAGGGCATATTATAGAAATCGTTGATGGGGTAACGTTCTTGCTGCCAACCATCGGCATTGAGATACTGAGCAAAGTAGCCTTGCTGATAGAGTAAACCTACGCCCACAAGCGGTAGCCCCAAATCACTAGCAGATTTGAGGTGATCTCCCGCCAGAACGCCCAAGCCTCCAGAATAGACTGGCAAACAATCTACAAGCCCAAATTCAGCCGAAAAATAGGCGAAGCATTCTTTTGGTTTCTGGTTTCGTTGTTTCTGATACCAAGTGCGCTCTTGCAAATAATCCTCTAACTGCCGGTGAGATCGATCCATTTGCGCTAGGAAGCCTTCATCTTCAACAACTTCCAAAAGCCGCCCTTGAGAGATAGTACCCAGCATCAACACCGGGTTATGATGGCTAGACTCCCACAGGTCGGAGTCTAAACGACGAAATAAATCTTTAGTATCAACGTTCCAATCCCAGTGCAAATTATACGCCAGCCGCCGCAGAGGTTCGAGTCGCGGCGGTAGTGAAGGGGATACGTTAAATGTACGAATTGGCTGCATAAGCTGGCAAAACTCCAAGTTTAGCTATGGTTATTGTTTACTTTCTTTACCAATGTTGCCAATTCTTTATTAAGTAGATGAAAAAGCGACGACTTTGTTAAGCATTGAAATTTTTCTTAACCTTGTTGCTAGAATTTACACCAAGGTGTTTCTAATTCTATGCGTTACCCTCAGCCATGTACTTGGTATATTAAAATTTAATCATTTACTGTTATGTAATACCTAAAAAAATCTAGTTTGGAAGAAATATTTATATTTATTTTAGTATTGATTCAGGGGATCAATTCTGAAGTCTTGGCTGAGAGCGATAATTTCTTATAGCTTATAGGTGCGTCAAAAAGTAGTTAAATTTTTATTTTTTAATAAAACTGCGCTCGCTTAAAGGCACTGCAAACGAAAATACTTATATAATCTGATGTTATTCGCTCCGAAAACGATACCAAGTGGTTAACCACTTGGTATCAAACATTGATCCTGTAATAGTAAAATAACTAAGCAGCTTGTTATTTTATGCACCTAGTGAAGGCTGATCTTTGGTATTTTTTGGCATTGTCAGAGCGATAGCAGCTGCATAAGCAATTTCCGCTGCCATTTGATAAGCAAGTTTGATCCCCGATGAAGCGTCCTTGGCTTTAGGAGAAAGGGAAACTTTTTTTCGGCGCGACTCTTGCTTCACATCACCCGCCACAACAGATCGCTGTAAAATGATCCAGGCATCTAAATCTTCTGAATCATAATTACTTTGAAGTTGCGATCGCAATTCATCCTCGGCTACAACACTCAGATAGCCGATAGTTAGAGCTTGTTGCACAATTTCTTTAATTAAAGCCATAATTTGAACCAAGTGTGTGAGTTAAAACCGATACCTCATTTTGGGCATTTGATATTATTTTGTGGACTTCTCCTAGAAAATAAGCTACATTTAAGCTTCGTTTTAATAAAATTTATAACAAGTAGTGCCAAGCACGCATCACCCGCTTGGCTCACCCGAATGGGTGATTTACAAGTTTATAGCTATAAGTAATACACCCCTGTCTACTTTCTATCATGAGTGTATTTTATCTAACAGTATAAAAATATTAAACAGTAGCGAAGTAGCGATCGCTCTAGTAAAAAAGCTAGCTAATATTTAATACTTTCATCAGTAAATAACCTTAAAATCAACTTATTTAATAATATTGCTCCACTAAAAATAATATGTGTTATCGTTAAAAGCAAATGTTATTAAAAGCCATTCATCTAATTACAAGCGTGAATTGGTTAGTCTGTAAATCATCCGTGTGCAACATGATTGGAGCAGCATACTCTAGAAATTCATTACAAGAAAGCCGTCATAGCAGTCGGGGAAGCGCTTACTTGTTTGCACCGATGGTTAACTTCAATGTGATGGCTGATGTGGGAGATAATCCACCTTAATTGGATTTTATTTGGGCATAAGTACCCATCAAAATCCGACAATAATTACATTATCCTGCTAGGCAGAAATTTTCTCTAGTCTTTAAAATAGTCTAGTTAAATGTATTTTTGTTGTGAAATAGCTTGTGGGACTGAGTTGTTTTGAAACACTAAAATTGCCTGAGAGGAAGTAGCCTTCAGGTAAACAATTCTATCGATATTTGTGTAGCAAGCGTTTCAAATTTATCGGATAACTGAAACAATAGGCTATCTAAACCCAATACCCTTGGGTTAGTGATATTCAGTGTTTGGAGATCCCCCCAACCCCCTTAAAAAAGGTGGCTAATACCCCCTTGAGGGGATCTTAACTGAACCTTATTGTATCTAAACCAGTAAATATTCCCATTAGACAATTTAATAGTCTGGAGTTTGACCTTGCAATGCACTGATATTGCTTTGTGAATTTAGTTTGGTGAAAAACAAGCAAAATTGTTACCTACCTTGATTAGTACAAGAGCTTCTAACCACCAAGGCAATTGTGCATATCAATTGAGTGATTCTACAGACCTAAATTAAAGAATTACTTACATAATCAAAGCCAGACTTTGATTTTTCTAAATTGGAAAATTTCGGTAAGACTGTCAATATTAATCCGGTACTTAGACGTACAAAGACTATTAAATATTGGCAGAAAATTAGGATACAGCCAAAATAAACTTCCAAACCGCCAACAACAATTGATTAAAGAGATATACAGCCATGCATAACGAGCATCATTCCTCAAAATTGCAGCGATCGCAAGAACTTTTAGTAACTACTGTGTTAGGAGATATCCCTACACTATTTCTGGGGTCAAAGTTGCGTAATTGGGGATATCGTAGTATTTTTGCCCATATAGGCAGCCCAGTTTATATTCAAAATGGCGTTGAATTTATCGGCACTTCTTGTATTGAAATTGGCAATGGAGTATATATTTTCAAGGGTGTGCGGATGGATGCTAGAGGACACAAAAATAATAAAATTCATCTAGGAAACAGAGTCGCTATTGAACGTAACGTTGATATAGGGTCTTTGGAAGATACGTATATACATATTGATGAAGACACCTTCATTGCTCCTAACGTCTGTATTGAGGGGCCAGGAGACATTAAAATTGGTAAACACTGTATGATTGCTGCCCACTCAGGGATATATGCCAATAATCATAATTTTGCCGATCCGATGGAGCCGATTAAATATCAAGGTGTAACTCGCAAGGGAATTGTGATTGAGGATGATTGTTGGCTAGGGCATGGAGTGACAGTATTAGATGGCGTTACCATCGGTAAAGGCAGTGTAATTGGTGCAGGAGCCGTAGTCAATAAAGATATTCCTCCTTTCTCCATTGCTGTAGGCACACCTGCACGAGTCATTAAAAACCGAATTACCAAGGATATAGCAAATTAATTCTCCTATTAGACTTTTTTCAGGAGTTAGCCAAAAATACCCAGTGTGGTTTATTTAGTGGGCATAGAGATTTCCCAAATTCCTTGAGTTCCACCGTATTCCAGAACATAAATCTTATTGCCAATAATCTCCGAATCAATAGGATTGCTGAAATCTTTGACAATGCGTTTAGCCTGAAGTCGATAGTTATCAGTTCCTACTTTAGTTAAGTTCAAATGCAGCAAATCTTGGCTGGGATCTTTAAAAGGGCCTGGTAGTGTTTCGCCAGTGGGATCGCCTGGTGTCCAACTCAATACGAATCCATCTCTGTTGAATTCAGGACTCATTACTCCTTGTGTATCAAAAACTAAACCCAAAGGAGAACGGTGTGTTGTAAAAGTACTCAAGGTTAGCCCAAGAACACTGGCGTCTTTGACTTTGCCATCTAGAGGATCGCGGAAACTATCTGCGTCTGGCCCAGAATTAGAAATTGGTTCAGTCAAGGTTATATTAGGCCGAACAGGAAAGCTTGGATCGTTACGATAATAGCCCCTTTGAACCGCATTAAATAGGGGGCTTAACAACCGGTCATTGGCAGGATTATAGTTGGGGAATTGTTGTGGATTATCTGCCCCACCTATACGCCAAGGAAAGCCGTAATGACGGCCTATACGTAGCCAATTTAATTCTTCTGACATATCGCGATCGGGGCCATTTTCTGTGCCAAACAAATCCCCATTGGACGCAAAAGCCATATCGAAAGTATTGCGTATTCCTTCTGCAAAAATATAGCCAGCTGTCTTTAAAGTCGCTCGATTGTTTGCAAGAAATTGATTTGGGATATAAGTAGGAATGCGGAGTATACAGGCGGTTAATCCTACTTCGCGAGTATTGGGATATAGACCCCCAGCAGATTGAACCTCACCATGATCGGTACGAGAACCGCTATTCACATAGATAAAATTACCACCTGGGCTAACAATTACACCATTGAAGCGGTGGTCATAGGCTGTTCTACTTTTAGGATACCCTGCACTCTGAGCCAAGATAGACCAGGTACGCTCTCCTGTACCTGAGTTAATTACACCTTTAACAATAATTCCTTTGGTCTGGTCATTTACAAGGTCTGCATTGCCAACCAAATAAATTGTCCCGTTAAGACCAATTGCCATACCTTGAGTTTCACCTACGTTATGATTACTAAAGTTGTAGACAAGTGTACTAGTAGAGGAGGCTAAATTAACTCGATAAATCTCACCATTTCGTTTGAGGTAATAGAGAGTATTGTTTCGTGGATCTTTTACAATCCGAATAGAAGGAGAAACCGATGACGTAGATATAATATTGCGAATCTTAATATCAGAACGCAGAGCTTGAGGTGCAGCATTTACTAAGGTAGTTTCATTATTTAATAGAAATATTGTAAACAACAGTATTTTGGCAACAAAAAAGCACCGTTTGAAAGCGAACTTATCGGTAAATCTGCGTTGAACGTCGTTGGATAATTTAGTGTTATTCATTATTTCCAGGATAATTTCAGATGATTTTGTGGCTAAATCTTTTTGCTGAAGAAAAAAGCTTTAGAGATTAGTTACAGGGTGAAATGAGCAATGGGTAATGACTTGTAAATAGTCTCTTAGGTAGATGAACAAAAATATTTACAGTCATTGCGAGCGGAGCAAAGCAATCCCAGCCCTTGCGGTTGCTTCTCTACGAGACGCTACGCGAACATTACGCTTTGCTGCATTCGCAATGACATTGTGTAATCAATTATGTTTATTTACTTATTGGGTAAGGGGGGCACGTTGCCGTGTTTCCCTAGCCACGAGGAAAGTAAATATTTTGTCCAGCTACTTATGCAAAACTGACCCCTAGCGTATAAGAAATATCAGATCCAGTGCTGCTGCCAGAGAAAACTCCGCCATCTTGAGGGAAGAAAGGAAATTGGCTCACTGAAATTGAGTACGTACCTGCACCCAGGAAACTGGTGATTAATGACCCATTACCATCACCATCATCATCATCAAATTCGAGTAAAGTTCCAGCATTGTCAAACACTCCGAGAACTGTATCTCCCGATGTCGCTGTACTGATAGTGACAGTTCCTGAATTTGCTAGAGAAAATCTAAAAAAGTCGAAATCGGCATTGCCACTTGGTTGAACTGCTGCGATTTGGGCTGAAAGATTAACGTTTGAGCCTGATGATAAAGAACCCAACCCTTCAGCACTGTCCAGTGTGTTGTTTGTACCTTCTCCAGCATTTTCCCGCTCATAGAAAAGGAAGTCATCACTATCAAGTCTGAGATTGTTTCTCCCCTGTAAAATAGCTATAATCTCATCTGGCTCTGCTTCCGGTTTGTCTGAGAATATTCGTGTGTTAGTTCCAACAACTTGCAGTCGGTAGTCCTGTAAAGCTCCTTTGAGTTCAATTCGATCTTGGCTAGAGTCGAAGTCACTAATAGTAGCCAAGTCCCCAAAACCAGGATTCACAGTGTTGTTATCGTCGTAGAAAATATTTATAGCGTCCCCAAGGATAAATCTATCTACCCCAGCCCCGCCAGTCAAGCTATCAGTTTCCCCTAATCCAGGTGGAAGCAGACTACCAGGAAAAACACCGATAAGAATGTCGTTTCCAGACCCACCATTGAGTGTGTCATTGCCGGGTCCGCCTTGTAGGCTATCATTGCCGTCCTCACCATTGAGGATATCATTGCCGTTATTACCGTCTAGCGTGTCATTGCCTGTTCTTCCATTCAAAGTGTTATTAAAAGTATTACCAAAAACGAAGTTGTTAAGACTGTTGCCTGTACCGTTTATGGCGTTACTGATGGGGTTAACTTCCCTCAGTCTCAGGTTCTCCAGATTAGCGCCGAGTGTGTAGGTGACAGAAGACCGGACAGTATCTGTGCCTGAATTCGTAACCTCTGTAATGGTATCAAGAACACTGTCAATGATGTAAGTGTCGTCGCCTTCTCCGCCATTTAAAGTGTCAGTACCCAAGCCGCCATCAAGTGTGTCAGCGCCATTCTTACCAAATAATTGGTTATTTTGATTGTCGCCAACAATACTGTCATTTGCATTTGTGCCGATGACATCATCAAAGTTGACTACAGTAAATGGCAATGTTCCCAAACCAGGAACGTTATTGGCAGCCAAACTTTGAGTTTGAAGGTTAACGGTGATAGATACTCCTGGCAAAGATTGGGATGCATCTATGGTGTTGTTGGCAACATTAGCATTAGCAATAATCGTTTCTACTTTAAAGAGTTGGTCTTGCCCCAATCCCCCAGCTTTGACAATAGTTCCGACACCTGACAAGGTTATTTGACCTAGTTGCCTGTAGTCTGCGGTATCAATGCCATCTCCGCCATCAATGCTGTCGTTACCCTGACTGCCTATGAAGGTGTCTGTGCCTGCACCACCGTTTAGAGTGTCGTTTCCTGTACCCCCATCAAGTGTGTCATTGCCATCTCCACCACTTAGACTGTCATTTAATGTCCCACCTGCGAGGGAATCGTTACCAGCTAGACCATTCAAGGTATCGTTACCGGAGGTACTATTGGCATCACCCCCACTAGCCCAACCAACTATCGTGTCATTAGCCGCAGTTCCGTTTCTCGTGTCAGGACCTGTAGTGCCAAAAATAAATGCCATGTTATCTATCCTAAATTTCTCAGTAAGTCTACGTAAGTTCAGCCGCAATCAAAAAAATTATCAGCTGTGGATTCCACTTAGTGTGGATTCCACTTGGAATACTACAATAATTAGTATAAATTTAAACATTAATTTAACAAAACTTTATATGGCGCTCTTGTCAATTTTAAATTAGTAGAGTAAGGGAACCAATGCTCTGTTTGTGAGAAAACACCAAAACCTGTTTGTTCTATGCAAATTAAATGTGTTATGGTCTAGCAGCGATGTGTCTAGATTAGGAAACCTCTGCCGTCAGCTAACGTCACAAGAGTAAACAGTCTCCGAGTTCCTTACCAGAGTTATCTAAAAAAGGGACGAGATTTGGGTAATATAAAGGAGCTATCTTTTCTGCTTGGCAGATACTGAGAGAAAGTTTTTTTGTCATACCCGTTGGAGATATTTCTATGCTGACTTTAAAAATCGCTGTTTATATTGTTGTTGCCTTCTTTGTAACTATCTTCGTCTTCGGATTTTTGTCGAACGATCCAGCTCGTAACCCCGGTCGTCGGGATTTAGAGTAAAAGGTCGATAAAGCTCCATGACTCCGGAAGGCGGAAGATACCAAACGCCACAGAAACTTGCTACCCAAAAGGTAGTAAGTTTCGTTTTCCGGGTAGCTTGCTACAGGTAACAGAAGGCGATAGTCGGAAGGCAAAATATATAATTCATCCTTCCGTCATTTCGCTGTTTGTTAGCTCGATTTTGCTCAAATATGCTTCATCCAGTTCTGCCGCCCGATCCGCCTCCTATTCTCGAACCTTTACAACCTGCAAATCCGGTCTCATTTACTAATGATATAAAGTCTCCTGTAGAGACTCGGATGAGGATGCAGGAAAACAAATCCAAGCAGCACAAGGATTTGGCTCAAGTAGCGATCGCAGGTGACACTAAGAATTATTCGCGTCTACCAACTCCTAGTAAACCAACTCCAGATGAGTTGGTAGTCGCCGAAACTTTGTCTGCACCCAATCCGCCAGAAACCTTCCCACCAGAATTTTCTCCCCTCACCGCTTCTAAAAGTGCTGCGATTTTGGGGGAGTCGGTGGAAGTTGGTTATCCGATGGAGGAGGTTAAACCCTCTAATCGCCAAAATAAAAAAGTCACACAAATGGAGTTGCCCAAAGTTGTCGAAGCGCCGGAAGCTGGCGCTCTTAACTTCGGGAGGTTCTCGATCTTGAAGCAAGTGGCAGGGGAAGACGCAAAGAAAAGTCCGGGCGCTGGCGCTCCTCAATCCCCACGTCCTCTTCAAATTGCCCCAAGTGTCATAAATAGCAACAAGTTATTCGAGTCCAAGGGAGAAATTTTAGCTGAGAAGTTAACCCAACAAGAACAGCAAAGCGATATTACTGCACAACTGTCTTTGCAAGAAGTCAATATCTCTGTATCTGCTGCTGATCTGGCACCAAGTTCTCAATCAGTACAAAATTTTATAAAATTCAAGTCTCGCAATCTGACAGACCAACCCTCAGCGCCCATCACTATAAAGTTCAAGTCCCCAATCCAACAAACCCAAGCTCCAACATCTACACCACAAATAGACACCACCAATCAACCACAAGGTCAATCATCTGGTACAACTGCGCCCACTAGCACCCCGCCAGTCAAGCCGAGAATTGTAGAAGTCACTTCAGATCAGCAGGAGTATGACGAGCGACGGCGAATTATCACAGCTGTTGGTAATGTGGTTGTGCGATTTGATGGAGCGGTGGTAGATGCCGATCGCCTGCAAGTCAATTTGGATAACTTGATTGCTGCGGGAGAAGGTAATGTAACTTTAACACGGGGCGATCAGGTACTGCGTGGACAACGCTTTACCTATAACTTTGTTCAAGATAGTGGGGAACTGCAAAATGGTAGCGGAGAAATTTACGTACCCTCATCACAAACAGATTTTGCTTTTTTACCCACCGATGTAACAGCTGGTGGAGTATCAAAACGCCCGCCAAGCGATCGCATTACAGCCAATCAGCCCATTTCAGGTGTGAGCAGCCCTGGAGGAATAGATGCGACATTTGGTGGTCAAGCCGGTGCTAGCAATATTCCGGGATCAACAACGGGGGGTGCAGTCAATCGGCTCAGGTTTGAAGCCCAACAGATTGACTTTTATCCGCAAGGCTGGCAAGCAAGGAATGTCCGGATCACCAATGACCCTTTTTCGCCGCCAGAGCTAGAGTTACGGGCAGATAAAGTAACTCTGACACGGGAGACACCCTTGGTAGACCGGATCAGGACACAGCGACAGCGTTTGGTATTCGATCAAAGTCTTTCCTTACCAATTCCGGTGGATCAGCAGACCATTGACCGCCGGGAGCGCGATGTTACACCTGCAATAGTCTCCCCCGGCTATGATGGAGAGGATCGGGGTGGCTTGTATGTTGAGCGGGGCTTTCCGCTAGTCACCACAGACAAGACACGCTGGACAATCACGCCCCAGTTATTAGTACAAAGAGCTGTGCAAGAAGGCACGAGTGACTTAGGCGCAGTGTTTGGTGTGAAAACAAAAATAAATTCTGTTTTGAGTTCCCGGACGGTAGTTCAGGGAACTGCGGAGTTAACCAGTTTTAACTTGAATAAGGTAGAAGAAAATTTACGGGTGAATTTGGGATTGCGCCAGACATTGGGCGATCGCCTTCCCCATACTTTGAATCTACAATATAACTACCGCGATCGCCTCTACAACGGTACTCTCGGCTTTCAAACTGTGCAGAGCAGTCTGGGTGGCATTATTACCTCTCCTGTGATTCCTTTAGGAAAGAGTGGCATCAACCTTAGCTATCAGGCAAGCGCTCAATATATCGATGCCAACACTGATCGCCAAGACTTGCTAGAACCATTGCGGGAAAACGATCGCATCTCACTAGGTCGTTTACAAGGCAGCGCTGCCCTCAGTAGTGGGGTATTACTATGGCAGGGTAAACCATTGCCACGCACTGCTACTGAGGGATTACGATACACGGCTAATCCTGTAGTTCCTTACTTGCAAGCGATCGCTGGTCTCACTGGCACTACTAGTTATTACACCAACGGGGATAATCAAAGCAATCTGATCGGTACAATTGGTTTACTAGGGCAAATTGGTCATTTTTCTCGACCCTTTTTAGACTATACCGCTTTTAATATCAGTTACTCTCAAGGCTTAAATAACGGATTATCGCCCTTTTTGTTTGATCGCTCCGTTGATAACCAAGTGTTGAGCGCTGGAATTACACAGCAAATCTATGGGCCTCTTCGCTTAGGCTTTCAAACATCTGTTAACTTGGATACTGGTAAAGCAACTAGCACCGACTACATTTTGGAATATAGCCGCCGCACCTATGGCATCACCTTACGTTACAATCCAGTTCTAGAGTTGGGCGGCTTCAGTGTGCGAATTAGTGATTTTAACTGGGGTGGCGGCACTGATCCATTTTCTGATGTTAAGTCAGTAGTGGGCGGCGTCCAACAAGACAATTAGTAACATCCGGTAGGGACACAATATTGTTTATTCATTAGACCTCTTGCAAAAGTCCTTCTTTTCGCTTTCTTCTTTGCGCCTTTGCGTGAGACAAAGAATTATTTATGCAAGAGGTCTACTGACTATGAGCTATTACCCCAAACCTCGGAGATATTGATTGAGCAACCACACAGACCAATTCATCCAAGTCGATCGGCTTGCATAAATACATCTGAATGTCGAACTCACATTAAATTACACTCAGAGAAATTAAGTATTGTTATTTACTCTGGAATTCAGAGAAAAAACAATTAAGCTCTGTGTTGTACATCACTTCTGTACAAGTAATTACAGGTAAATAAAATGAGCAAAAGTTTGCAAGAAATCACTGATGCTTGGGGACATTGGATGGGTAACAAGTATTCTGGTTCTGGTGGAGTAAAGTTTACTGCCAGCACTAACTAATGAACTATCTCAGGTACAAGATTTTGTTCTTCCTGTGAGTAAAGGACAGCCAGCACTGTTTTCTGGTGACTGATAGAACAGGAAAAATTTTTATAGTCAAGTTGGGAAAAGCAACTTTAACTTGCTCTAAAACTTGTTGTATTTCCGGTTCTGTTAATAGCATTGCTTTTTCCTCTAAGAAAATAAACAAGGGTGGCGTATAACCACCCTTTTAAATTGAAGATTTAGCTATATTAATTTAATTTTATACCTTCTAAAAATTCTACTTGCTGCGGTGTGGCTTCTCTTGCCTCATATATCCCAGGAGTAAACCACATTCTCCACACGTCAGCCCACATAAAATCTAGTCCTACTGCTGCTGCGGCTTTCTCATCCTCCTATCGCCTATCATCCAACTTTTGGTTAAATCCAAATCAAAATCAATACTAGCCCTAAATATCATCCCTGCCCCAGGCTTACGAAACTTGAATTTATCCTCTAAGAATTTACTATCTAATGTGTAATAAGCTACTTTTACAGCACCATTTCTAGTGACTCGATAACATATAAAGCCTTTCATATCTGGACAGAAATAAATTGCTTCAAGCTGGGGGATTAATTCAAGAGTATAGTGCTGTTCAGCGATCGCATCTTCAATACTCTTTAATGGCTTTCCAGTATCACGGTTGATGGTGTCACAGCCGCCTTGATTTGTAATCCCAATGATTGTGTATCCTTGGGCTGTAACTTGATTGCTGGACTTCTCAATTATGAACTTGCTCTGTTTTCTTGATTCGTGCAAGAGGTCTAGTGCATCGCTGCGCTCAACCCTCAGCCGTCGAGAGTTGAGCGTAGTCGAAACTCGGTTTACTGGTACTTTATTTTCATCCAAGTCCCTAATCTATGGAATAAAAATTACATTTTCTCAAATAGTCCTGATTTTGTCTTCAATTAGCTAAAGTTTATTTACGAGTTTATAAGTTGGTTAATAACTTTATAGTCTTGCTCAACAAGGTTATTGAGATGTTAATTTTACTTGATTTTAAGCAAGTGTTTGGGTTTTTATAATACAACGGAGAGTCTTCCACAGGAGAAGTATGAGTGGCAACTTTTATCACTCGAACTTCTCTGTGCGTTGCTCTTATCTTGGGCGTCCCAATGTAGTAATATATAGCGCAGCTTCATCAGCAGGAATACCCAAAACTTCATTTACTTGGTTATCAAAGAATCCACCAATACCACTAACGCCTACATTCAGGTACATTGCGGCTAAATTCAGGCGTTGTCCTAAATGACCAGCATCCATGTGTAAATAACGGTAAACGCGATCGCCATATTGAGCGATCGCAGCTTTCAGATCGGCTGTATGAAATAGCACTGCTGCTGCATCCCGCCCTAATTCTTGCCCCAAACAGAGAAAATGTAACTCTCGCCGAAAGTTTTTAAACCGAATTTGGCGTAATTCTTGGGCTTTGGGTGCGTAATAGTAACAACCGGCTTCTAGTCCTTTGACTCCGCAAACAGCAATAAATGTTTCTATTAAATTCAAATCAAAGTAGTCTGGAGAAATATCTAAACTTTGGTCGATGTAATTTTGCGGTTGGTAAGTAAAATCAAGTAAACTTTTCAATTCATCGAAGCTTAAATCGTCACCATTGTAAGCGCGGGTAGAACGTCGCTTGTACATAGTGATTTCCAACTCTGACAGCTTTCGTCCCCATTCTATAGGCGCGGTGGTGGTGGGAATTTTCAAACAAAAAGGAAAGTTGTATTTATCCTCCAAAGATTTTTCTTGTTTAATAGTTGGTAGATTAAGATTACCAGTTATACCTGATTTGATCTGGGTGTGTTGATGGAAATATGTCAGCAGTTCGCCATCGGGAATTTCAGGATAACTGGTTTCGGTGGCGGAAGGTAAAGCAGTACATCCCAACGGTAAATTTTGATTGATATCTAACAAGTCTGCCAGAGGTAAAATAGCGATCGCACCTTCTTGTTGTGGATCGATATAAAGCAGATTATTGACCGATTCATCCACAAAACCGCCGATTAAGTGGGGGCGATAATCAGTAATCGCACTAGCTAATTCAATATTACCCAACAGATGCCCCGTATCTAGAAAAATCCGGCGGTAAGCCCGATCTTCATAGCGCCACGCAGAACGATAGAAAACCGCAGTGACAATAATTGCCAGTTGAGTATTTTCTAGAGCAGAATGCCAGAAACAAGCTGCTTGTAAACTTTGCCAAACGTCACTTTCCCAATAATGCATCAGAGAATGAGTCCGACACTGGTAGTTATACAAACCAGGTGGCAATAACGACGTGCCACGGGAAACCACATAGACTTCGGCAGGGTATAATCCGCCTGCACTGGGAGCAGCCCGTAAATACACCGCACTACCCATAGAAGGCATTTTCGCCGTCAATCCATAGCTACGAAACAGCAACCGCGAAAGTCTTTGCCACCATTGAGCATCTGGATTATTAGCATAAGCCTCTGGTTTTTCTTGAATGTAGGGTTTGAGATCAAAAGTAGAGCCAATTTTGTATTCTTTAAAAGGCGCTGGCTGTTTAGCCCAGTCTAACTGCTGATTTTTGGAGGCTAGAGTCTCAGGGTCGTATTTAGTCCGTTCGTGGTAATGTTGAGCAATTGATTGGTGTAATTCTGGCATAGTACTTTTAATATCCTTGGGGCATCCTTTTTTTTGATCTTGCCATTCATTAGCCTCATTATTTCGTGTTAATTAGTACAAACTTCAGAGTCAAAAATGGTAATTGGTAACTGAAGTATGGGAAAATGGCCTCTTGCCTGATTAACGCATCTATGCAATCCGCCCATAATGGGCTGTGACAGGATTAGCTGGATTGGATTGATTATTCAGCCAAGCCCACATTTGATCGCCAATGGAAAAATGCCACCACTCTCTGGGATTGCGTTGAAACCCGGCTTTTAACATTACATCCCGCAATAGCTGACGGTGAGCGTGATGCTTTTGTGCTTCTGAGCGATCGCTATTGCCATAATAATTGGGATGCGATCGCTCTGACATTTCATCCATCGGCGAACCCATATTCACTATTTGCCCTGCATCGTCTACCAGTGTCACATCCACCGCCGCACCTGTACTGTGAGGAGGGGGGGTTTTTTCATCTAAACTTGGTACAGCCCAAATTGCATAAACTGCTTCCCAAATCTCTTGGCGCTGATTTGATGATAACTCCACCTCAGTAAGTTTCCTATCCCTCACCGCTTGGGCAAAGCTGTAATCTACCATAAACTGCTGGACTGCGATCGGGCGATAGGCATCAAAAATTTGGATACGCCAGTTGCGATGCAAAACATCAAGATAACTTTGCGCTTGGATCAAATTTTCAATTACACTTTGGCGGAGACAATAAGGAGAGCGATCGCCATAAGGTGCACCCAACTTTTTATAAGGATGGGGAGATTCCACCGCAAACAATTTCAAAGGAATCTCTATTAGCGGTTCACCACACTCAAAAATCGGGATTTGATGATAAGGTCTCATCTAGTCAGCTACAAAGGACTTACGGATTTTAACGCAAGCATAGCATTGTGCGTAACGAGTCTCTTATTCCTTTATGTCCTTTGCGCCTCTGCGTGCAATACCAATTAGTAAACCAAAAACTTTTTTTCTAAAGGGCGATCGCTAATAATCTGCTAAGTAGGTAGGCACAAACAAACCTAACTATATGACAAAATGTAAATCGTCCAAAACCCCTGCGATTGCTTCTCTACGAGACGCTACGCGAACACTTCGCTTTGCTCCGCTCGCAATGACATAGTGATAAATTTCCCCGGACACTTACTTACGTATACAAAGTTAATCACATAAGGTACATCATAGTCCCCTCTCGAAGAGCCTACGGTGTACACACAAGTCCTTTCGTTCAGAACACAAGTCTTTTTGTCCAGAACACAAGCCTTTTCGTTCAGAACACAAGTCCTTTCGTTCAGAACACAAGTCCTTTCGTCCAGAACACAAGTCCTTTCGTCCAGAACACAAGTCCTTTCGTCCAGAACACAAGTCCTTTCGTCCAGAACACAAGTCCTTTCGTCCAGAACACAAGTCCTTTCGTCCAGAACACAAGTTCTTTCGTCCAGAACACAAGTCCTTTCGTCCAGAACACATATTATTACAAGTTGCCAAGATAGATATTTTATTTCTTCTTTAATTAAAGTAAGGAATTATATCATGTCCGTTTCGTTTGATTACTTATTAAACCCGCAGAACCCCACCCCGCCTGCGAGCCTACGGTGTACACACAAGTCCTAAAAACCTAACTTGATAAGGCTTTCCTCGTTCCCAGGCTCCGCCTGGGAATGCCTTCATTGAGTCTCTGGCTCAATGTCTAACTGGAGGCAGCAGCCCCTAATCAGCCATTCCCATGCAGAGCATGGGAACGAGAGAACGAGAGAACGAGAGAACGAGAGAACGAGAGAACAATGAATGGGAAATTGAGCTTTTATTGATTTTATTATGATAAATAATTGTAAATTAGGCGGATAATGAATGCGATCGCACTTTAATTCAGATATAAATCCTAAAGTAAAAATTTAGGCGATCGCCAAATCATAATGTAAAACCAAGATTTCATCTGCTCTCAGAGTCGCCATTGCATATTCATAGCCTTGGGTATCAGCAAACTCGACTAAATAATGATCTTCCTCTTCTTGCTCATATACTTCTACAATTGTCCCAACTTGTCCACTGGGTAAACTTTTGATAAAACTATAATCTTCTTCCAGCAGTTGTAATCTCTCAATTGGAATCGGCTTAAGTGTAGCAATAATATCCAGAAGTTTAACTTTTTTCATTTAACTTCAGAAATGCAGTAATCAAACGTGGATAAGGATTTTTAGCGGTAGTTTCCCAGATTGTCCGCAGCCTGATTCCGTCTGTATCAGGTACTATCCAATCTACCTTACTTAAACTGTTGACCAAATTAACGGTTTGTTTTTTTTAATTACGAATTACGAATTATTTTAATGCTCAATCAAAATCAAACACCCTTATTAGATACCTTAAAAGCCAATGCAGCACGTCCTCACGCTCCCTTTTACACGCCAGGACATAAGCGAGGCGTGGGTATTGCTCAACCCTTGGCTGATTTACTTGGTACAAAAATCTTTCGCGCTGATTTAACAGAACTAGCAGATTTAGATAATCTCTTTGCACCTCAAGGCGTTATTCAAGAAGCACAACAACTAGCGGCTGAGGTATTTGGCGCTTCGCAAACATGGTTTCTTGTCAATGGTTCTACCTGCGGTGTTGAAGCAGCAATTCTCGCTACCTGTGGGACGGGTGATAAAATCATTTTGCCTCGCAATGTACATTCTTCTGCGATCGCTGGTTTAATTCTCTCTGGTGCAATCCCAATTTTTCTCAATCCTGAATATGACCCAGTTTTAGATATTGCCCACAGCATCACGCCTAACGCTGTACAATCTGCACTGCAACAACATCCAGACGCCAAAGCAGTATTGACAGTTTATCCAACATATTACGGCGTTTGCGGAGATTTGAGTGCGATCGCCAACATTACCCATCAATATAATATCCCTCTACTTGTAGATGAGGCACACGGCGCGCACTTCGCCTTTCATCCAGAATTACCCACTCCCGCCTTAGCCGCAGGTGCTGATTTAACTGTACAATCCATCCATAAAGTACTTGGTGCAATGACACAAGCATCAATGCTGCATGTCCAAGGTAATAGGATAGATTGCGATCGCATCAGTAAAGCTTTGCAGCTTGTACAATCTACCAGTCCTAGTTATTTACTTTTAGCTTCTTTAGATGCAGCCCGTCAGCAAATGGCACTCCACGGCAAGATGCTGATGTCTCGGACTTTGCAACTTGCTAATGAAGCTAGAACCAGAATCAGCCGAATTCCTGGATTATCAATTTTGCCTCAGTTGGGGGGATCTCCCGGCTTTGTGGCTTTAGATAAAACACGACTAACTGTAACTGTTTCTGGTTTAGGCTTAACTGGATTTGAAGCAGATGAAATTCTTGATGAGAAATTTGCTGTCACTGCTGAATTCGCCTCACTGCAACATCTCACCTTTATCATTAGTTTGGGCAACACCTCAGCCGATATTGAGCAATTAGTGCAAAGTTTTACCACCCTTGCCACAGAATATCGCCGAACCAACTTGACTCTTAACAACCATATCTGGCAGAATCTCGTAAGTACAGTGAGTCATGGTTTACATCTCTCTCCCCGTGAAGCCTTTTTTGCTGTCAGTGAAATACTACCTTTGACACAAACTAGTAAACGCATCTGTGCCGAAATCGTCTGTCCCTATCCCCCAGGAATTCCCGTGTTAATGCCGGGAGAAGTCATTACCAAACCCGTCCTTGACTATCTGCAACAAATCCAGGCGATGGGAGGATTTATCAGTGGTTGCAATGACACAAGCCTCAAAACTTTGAAAGTGGTGAAGATTTGATTCTCTTCCTCCTAATAAAACTCCTTTGAAACCTCGTTTCCAGCCTCTGGCTGGAAATGC
>NZ_WBKM01000197.1 GCF_015714725.1 Nostoc sp. WHI | reverse complement strand
CCACTCCCCACTCCCCACTAAAAGCAGCGTCTTGGCTAAGAAAGCATTAAAATACATTAAGTAAATTGCTTTTTTAACTTTGGTTGCTGCTAAGGCAAAGATAGTATATGACTGACGTTCCCGCAGTTCGCATTCGCAATTTTTGTATTATTGCTCACATCGACCACGGGAAATCAACCCTCGCCGATCGCTTGCTGCAAGCCACTGGCACTGTTGAAGACCGGCAGATGAAGGAACAGTTTCTCGACAATATGGACTTAGAACGGGAGCGCGGCATTACAATTAAGCTGCAAGCTGCCCGGATGAACTACACAGCCAAGGATGGTCAGCAATATGTGTTGAACCTAATTGACACTCCGGGTCACGTAGATTTTTCTTATGAGGTGTCGCGCTCTCTTGTTGCTTGTGAAGGAGCGCTATTGGTAGTAGATGCGTCCCAAGGAGTAGAGGCGCAAACTTTGGCAAATGTATATTTAGCGTTAGAGAGTAACCTGGAAATTATTCCGGTTTTGAATAAAATTGATTTGCCTGGGGCTGAACCAGAACGGGTAATTGGCGAAATTGAAGAAATTATCGGTCTAGATTGCAGTGGTGCGATACTTGCCTCTGCTAAAGAAGGAATTGGTATTGATCAGATTTTAGAAGCAGTTGTCGAGCGGATACCGCCACCGCCCAATACGATCAATGAACGCTTACGAGCATTAATTTTTGATAGCTATTACGACAGCTACCGAGGAGTAATTGTATATTTCCGGGTGATGGATGGCACCGTCAAAAAAGGCGATCGCATCCATTTAATGGCATCTGGTAAAGAATTTGAAATTGATGAGTTAGGCATTCTTTCTCCGACTCAAAAGCAAGTTGAAGAACTGCACGCTGGCGAAGTAGGCTATTTGGGAGCATCAATTAGAGCTGTAGCTGATGCAAGAGTAGGAGACACAATTACCCTAAGTAAGGCGAAAGCAGAGACACCTTTACCAGGCTACGCAGAAGCGAACCCGATGGTTTATTGCGGGATGTTCCCCATTGATGCTGACCAATTTGAAGACTTGCGGGAAGCCCTAGAAAAGCTCGAACTCAACGATGCAGCGCTACACTACGAACCAGAAACTTCGAGCGCGATGGGGTTTGGCTTCCGTTGCGGATTCTTGGGTTTGCTGCACATGGAAATTGTCCAAGAACGTCTAGAGCGGGAGTATAACTTAGATTTAATCATTACAGCCCCCTCGGTGGTTTATAAGGTGATTACCCTGAAAGGAGAGGAACTGTACATCGATAATCCTAGCCGCTTACCTTCTCCCAACGATCGCGAAAGAATTGAAGAACCCTACGTCCAAGTAGAAATGATTACGCCGGAAACCTATGTCGGCGCTTTGATGGAGTTGTCACAAAATCGCCGGGGCATCTTCAAGGATATGAGATATCTCGCCCAAGGAAGAACCACACTCACTTACGAGCTACCCTTGGCGGAAGTTGTGACTGACTTTTTTGACCAGATGAAATCGCGATCGCGCGGTTACGCCAGCATGGAATATCATCTCATTGGCTACCGTGAAAATCCTCTGGTGAAGCTAGATATTATGATCAACGGCGATCCCGTAGATTCCTTAGCGATGATTGTGCACCGAGATAAAGCTTACAACGTCGGGCGATCGATGGCAGAAAAACTCAAAGAACTGATTCCCCGCCATCAATTCAAGGTGCCAATTCAAGCGTCTATCGGCAGTAAAGTTATCGCCAGCGAACACATTCCCGCCTTGCGGAAAGATGTGCTAGCCAAATGCTACGGTGGTGACATCAGCCGTAAAAAGAAACTCTTACAGAAGCAAGCAAAAGGTAAAAAGCGGATGAAATCTGTAGGTACAGTGGACGTACCCCAAGAAGCCTTTATGGCAGTACTGCGCTTGGATCAAAACTAACTTAATAGTGGTTAAGTACAGCTTTGCGAACCTTTGCGCTTCCCTCTGCGTCCCTCTGCGTTTAAATTTCCCCTTTGAATTCACTACAATTTTCCGCAAAGCTGTACTTAGGGACTTCTCTCTAAATTTATGTATGGGGATTTTGAATTGGGAGCGACGTAACTTTGGTCGCCTCCAGCAGCTTAACGCTGGCATAGATAGCATTAATATAAGGTGTGAGAATCATATCGCAGTATTTGGGATTCAAAGGTGCAGCAGTGCCACACAAAGCAGCAGCTAAAAAGGTAATGGCCATTGGTGAACCGTTAGTCATGGCAATGGCAAGGCGTTCTCCCTTTTCCAATCCAAAGCTGCTGAGTTGGGATACCAGTTCAACAACATTGTCGCGCAATTGCTTATGGGTTAGCGATCGCCCGTCAGCCGTGATTAAGCTTGGATGATTGTCTTCCCCTGCTAATATCTCAAATAAGTTCATTAGTTTTTCTTATCGGTCAAAAGATAGATTGAGTCAGTTCTAAAGAATGCAGTATACTAAATCTCAAATACAGATTAATGCTAATTAGCTATGAGTCCAATGCAAATTACTATGTTAGGCGAATGCTTGGAGCGCCAAGGTGGAATAGTTTCTGTAGAAAAGCTCATCATTGAAGAGGCTACTTCTGATATTCAAATTAAACATATTACTACTTTACCGAATGGTTCTGCTGTCCATAAAATATTAGTATTTTTGCAGGCAATAGTTGAGTTATTTTGGAGCTTATTAAATAGAAAAGCCGACCTAATCCATATTCATCTTTCAGATAGAGGTAGCGCTTTTCGTCACTCAATCACTACTCTTATTAGTTGGGTATTTCAAAAACCAGTAATTATTCATGCTCATAGTGCTGACTTTCATTTGTTTTACTCTAAACTTCCTCAAGGTCTTAAGCAATGGCTCAGTTGGTCATTTTGTAAATGTACTCGTTTTATTGTTTTGTCAGATAGCTGGAAAAAATTCTATGTTGAAAATCTTGGTTTGAAGTCCGAGCAAGTTATTGTTCTTCCTAACCCGGTAAAAATTCCGGCACAAATCCCACAACGTCTAGATTCCAAGCAAGTATTTTTTTTATTTTTAGGGCGCATTGGTCAGCGCAAAGGTGCATTTGATTTAATTCAGGCATTTGCCTCTATATCTCCTGATCAACAAAGTCGAGCCAAGTTGACTATGGCGGGAGATGGAGATGGAGAACAAGCTCGTAGTTTGATTCAAACTCTAAATCTAACTGACTACATTACTATCCTTGACTGGGTAGACCAAGAAAAACGCGACGAGCTTTTAGCTAAAGCTAATGTATTTGTGCTACCTTCCTACAACGAAGGTTTGCCGATGGCACTGTTAGAAGCAATGAGTTGGGGTTTAGCAGTTATCACTACTCCAGTAGGAGGAATACCTGAGATAGTTACTCAAGATCAGAATGGTTTATTAGTGAATCCTGGGGATATTCAACAATTGTCAGAAGCAATGCAATCATTAATTGCAGATGATAATTTGAGAACATTTCTGGGAAGTAATGCACGTGTCAGGGTTAAACATTTGGATATAAAGGATTATCTTGCATCTTTAAAACATATTTATGCGTCAGTTATAGGTTTAGAACAACAGCTAAAATTCCAGTAACACCGTTTATTGTCTAAAAGACATTTATAAGCAAATGCAGACATTGCGAATAATTTTTCACTGTACTTACCACAGTTCGTGCGAGGATGATTGTTTAGCAGACATTAATCATGAACTTGATATCATATCGAAACAACTATTTATAATAAAATCCATTTTCGTAGGTTGGGTTACACTAAATTCTAACAAACTAGGTAAATTACAAGTACTTAACCAGACTTAATATGAGCAAGAAAAGTAACAGGATCAAATAGAGCGTGGACTTTTGTGGACTTTTATTGAAGATAAACATTTATCGTGAATCATTTTCAATATCTTAAACTTTTACGAATTTTGGGTGCTATCTAATTAATGAGGTGTATAAATGAAAACCTTTCCTGAAGTGAAGTTGTTTGATACAAGATTCCATAAAGTTAAAGTGCAAGAATTAATCGATTACATAGCAGAAGCAGCAAAAAAGAAAAAAAAGACAATTGTAGGACATGTGAATGTAAGAGCTATGAATTTTGCATATGAAAAGCCTTGGTATCGAGACTTTTTAAATAATGCTGATCTAGTATTTTGCGACGGATTTGGTGTATTGCTAGGAGCTAAATTAAGCGGTTATTCGATACAAGCTGTATATCGCATGACAGCACCAGATTATATAGAAGATTTAGTATTAAAATGTGAAAAAGAAAACGTTTCTTTATTTTTATTAGCTGGAAAACCTGGCGTAGTGGATAAAGCAATTACTAAGTTAGTATCAATTTCTCCCAATTTACGGATACAGGGGCATCATGGTTATTTTGATAAATCAGGAAAAGAAAATGATCTAGTAATAGAAAGAATTAATAACTTTCAACCAGATATTTTATATATTGGTTTTGGTATGCCATTACAGGAAAGCTGGATTTTAGATAACTGCAATAAAATTGAAGCTCGTGTATTTTTACCTCTAGGCGCTTGTCTAGATTTCTACACTGACTCTGTATATCGCGGCCCACGTTGGCTAACTGATAATGGCTTCGAGTGGTTAACGCGCTTAATTACTGAACCTACTCGTCTGTGGGATCGTTATATTGTAGGCAATCCATTGTTTTTATTTCGTGTGCTTAAACAACGAATTACTCAAGGACAGATAGCACGCTGAGGAAACTTTCTCCCAACTTGGCATTGGTACGACTCTGACTGCTGAAAAGTCATAGGACAGGTAAGATATCAAAGCAGCTGCATCATTCCTACAACTCAGTTGATACAAGCTTGTCCTCAACTCTGGGTGAAACTTGATTGACCTGGGATCATAGTTTCATCAAAAAGCTGGCTTTAAATCAGTGAACATCAGGCGTATAGTATTGGAAAAAGAAGTGCCACCAACGCTTTCCATTAATTGTTAATGGTAAAAGTAAAAAGCTAATAGGACTTACGCAAAAATACACGCTGTAGGGCAATTCATGAATTGCCCCTACCTAAAAATCATTCTTTTTGGCTATTGTTTGCGTAAGTCCTGGCTAAAACTAAGTAAATTGCTAATATAAACTGTGTTTGTTGCTATCAGCAATCAGAAAAATTTTTTTAACCAGGCAATACCTTTGCCAAAATAAGAGCCAACAAAAATTTGGGCAAAAATGGCAAAATGACCCATACATAAGCGTTTAGCTTATAAGGTAGCTTGGAATATCAAACCCTTGATACTACGGACAATACGTTAAAAAACCTTGTGGGAAACCTTGAAGGAATTTTTAGGACTTATTGTTTTTGCCAAGCCTCAGAGAAAAGGGAGTTCAGATATCAACTCACCCTCGTAAATTGGCAAAGGTATTGACCAGGTAAACCTAATTAATAAAATATGGATCGTCGGAATTTTCTCAAGTGTACCACTTTAGCAGGATCTAGCTTTGCCTTAGCTAGTTGTGTTCCAAGTATAAATTCCAATTCACAGGATGAAGTTTCTCCCTCAGCGTCGCCTGTAGTAGTAAATGAACCTCTCAAGGTGGGATTTGTTTATGTAGAATCTGTGGGTAATTTTGGCTGGACTTATGCCCATGATTTAGGTCGCAGAGACATGGAAGCTAATCTTCAAGATAAGGTAAAAACTACCTTTGTCGAAAATGTTAACGAAGGTGCTGACGCCCAGAGGGTGATTCGCCAACTAGCGTTAGATGGTAACAAGTTGATTTTCACAACTTCTTTTGGCTACATGAACCCGACAATTAAAGTTGCTAAGGACTTTCCTGATGTTGTCTTTGAACACTGTACAGGATACAAACGTGCTGCCAATGTCGGCACTTATCAGGGACGCTTTGAAGAACCGCGTTACTTAATCGGTATGATTGCTGGCAAGATGACAAAATCAAATGTAGTTGGTTTTATTGGGGCATATCCAATTCCCGAAGGAATTCGGGGAATAAATGCATTCACCCAAGGAGTGCGGGTAATAAATCCTCAAGCCAAAGTTAAGGTACTTTGGGTGCAAAGTTGGTACGATCCAGCTAGGGAGAAAGAAGCAGCTCAAGCTTTGGTCAATTTAGGTGCGGATGTGTTGACGCAGCAGACCGACTCTAGTACCGTTGTCCAATTGGCTGAGGAAAAAGGCATTTATGCTTTTGGCTACAATACTGACATGAGTAAGTTTGGTCAAAAAGCGCACCTTACATCAGTTATTAACAAGTGGGGCAAATTCTATACAGATAAAGCCTTGGCTGTAATAAGTAATACTTGGAAGTCTCAAGAGGTTTGGGATGGTATTGGTGAAGGGATGGTAGATATTTCCCCGATGAATCAAGTGATTCCAGATAATGTACAACAACTAGTGAATGCGAAACGCGATGAGTTTATTCAAGGTACTGCACACCCTTTCGATGGCCCGGTGAAAGACCAAAAAGGGGAGGTGCAAGTACCAAAGGGAAAGGTATTGAATAAACAGGGACAACTGGCAATGAATTGGTATGTTGAAGGAATTGAAGAGTCAATTTCCAATGATAAACCCTAATACTACTCAGCAATGCTAGGATTTACGCTTTTAGCTAATAAAGGTACTATTAATAGGACTTACGCAAAACTACACGCTGTAGGGGCAATTCATGAATTGCCCCTACCTGAAAATCAAGGTTTCGGCTATTGTTTGCGTAAGTCCTGATTAAGTAGGAATTAGATATAGCAATCCGATTTGATTTTTGAACTTATCTGGGTAGGCAGGCAAGAGGCAAGAGGCAACGGGAAAGAATGCTCTTTGATCTGTACGGAGTTTTTTCAGAAATCAAATCATAGTCCTATATCTGTATTAATTTCTATCAGCTTTTGCCGAGAAGACAAACCTGATTTAATTTTGATATGAGATTTGGCGACATCAAATTTATTTGCTAGTAGTTTAATTAACTCTTCATTGGCCTTACCATCAACTGGTGGCGATTTTAAATACACAGTCAGACTGCCATCAGATTGTTCTTCAATTTTTTGCTGTTTTGAATTAGGTTTAACCTTAACTTTTTTTTGCATAACCATTCTGACTCCTTAATTCTGAATTCTGCTGTGGTAGATAATTTGTCTTTTAAGACGCGATTTATCGCGTCTCTACGTGAGGGCTTTGGGCTTATCTGAACTGTACTATTTTATAACTACAACTTCAGTCGTCAGTATTTATACAAGATAATTCTTAAATTTACAAATTTGAATAATAAATTAGTAGCTAATTACTCATTAAAAAATAAAAATCACTTGCAACTCCCATTTTTGCTCTTGGCGAACAATTTCAATTTGCCTGATAAATTCTCGAAAGTAAAATCGTCGTTCTGTTTCCGACAAATCTAACCAAAATTGGGCAATAGAAACAGCTTGAGCAACAGAACGCAAGTTAACGGGGGGGAGAGTTGCCAACTTTGCTTCGAGTGCAGAAATTTCTGTACGGACTTTGTAAGCCCTTAACTTGGCTGTTTGGGCATCTAAAATTCCAGTTTCGATTAAAGCAGGTAACTGAGTGAGTATTTCTTGCTGACGAGCGATCGCTTCCCCTAAACTATTCTTCATTGCATCCAATTGCGGAAAATTCATCCCCGCCACAGCTAAGGGTAAGTCACGGCAAACCGTTTCAATTGTATGTTCTAAAACCTCTTGGTAGGAAATAGCCCGACACTTGGGGCGTTGAGGACAGCTAATAGAACGTAAATAAAGATACTCCTGATCTTGGTTGCGTTGGGTAACACGGGTAACTGTCAGATGTGACTTACACTCACTACAGACAACCAATCCAGCTAAAGAACGCCTAGCACTAGCAGTCCGGGATGGTAAACGGCTGTTACGGCGTAAAAGTCGGTCAACTTGGGCAGCTTCTTCTTTTGAAATTATCGGAATATGAGTATTGGAGATAATTTCATCATTTTGGTAAGCTGTATTGCCGCGATAAACTGGATTAGTTAGCCAGCGCCGTCCAGTAGTGACAGAGATTTTCTTGCCGTATTTTTTCGCCAAGTAACGGACTGAACCCCGCAGGGAACCATAGAGTAAAAAGTGTTCAAAAAAATCTTTGACCACTGGTGAAGTACTGCGGTCAATGATATATTTTCCTTTACCTCTGCGATAGCCATAAGGAACTTTGCCGGGTGGGGGTGCAACATCGAGACGATTACGGGCGTGTCCTTGACGAATGCGACGACTACGTTGCTGACGTTGGATTGCGTGTAGCAAATTCAGCAAATCAGCGCCCAGAGGGTAGTTTTTGGAAGTGTAGGGCTGTTCAGTGGCGATTATTGCTACTCCCATTGCTTCGAGTTCGTGAAGGCGATCGCTCACTTCCTCTACAGTATCCCCCAATTCTTCCAACCGACGAATCAACAGATAATCTGCTGGTTCAGTTTGGCAATCGATGAATAATTGTTGTAATTGCGTTCGCGCAGCGTGTCCGCAGGACTCTCGCGCAGCGTGTTCGTAAGACTCTTGCTTGCCCAAATCTTCATAAACCCGATCTACTTCCCATCCCCAATCGGCTTGATCAAGAGAAGATTCCAATAGCGGATCAGTGTAAGAATAGGCAATGATTTTCACTTGTCCCCTTGTCCCCTCACTCCTGACTCATCTCGATAATATTCCCATCAGGGTCTTGAGTGAAGAGAGCAGCGCGACCCGATGCACTGGTTTGAATAAGATAATTGTAATTGAGCAACTCCTGTTTGGCGGTATCTAAGTCAGCAACCGAGAAGGCGACATGGGGATTACGTCCCCATTTTTCGTTTGGATTTTCGGTGGGAACAATGGTTGCAACTATCAGGTGAATTTGATAGTTGCCGACTTGATACCATGCACCAGGGTAGTTTAGTGAGCGATTTATTTTGGATAACCCCAATACTTTGCCATAAAATTGTTCGGAGCGTTCTAAGTCAGTCACAAGAATTGCTGTATGGAGACTTTGGGTAATCTGCATTGTCGGTAAGATGCCATCGAGTTTATTTAGATTCTGATTATTATTGTTTTGTATATTCTCAATATTAGCTGGAATATTTTTTGCGAATATACATAAATTTAGATTTTACTAAATTTAGCTTTCTATCAATCAACATGCACATCACGTTAATGGTGTGCATCTGTGGTTAGATAAATTAAATTTTTAAGCAACAGCAAATCCAGTATATTTTCTAACATTATGTTCGTGAAATCCTAAAACAATATCTTCTTTAGGGATACCTGCTTGAACAAGTTCATTTGCAATACCATTTTCCGTATTATCGCACTGAATCCAAACTTTACTGTGAATTATTTCGACATGGATTAAACAGCTATGCAGGTGTTGTTTATCATCCCAGCCCTCAGAAATAATTAGATATTGATCATTTTCTGAGTCAAATGCCGCTCGATTACGGATATTAGCATTTGCATAGGAAATATTGAGATATGCTGCAAGTGTGTTACGGATTATATTTCGGTAAAGCTCTAGTTTATCCACTTGGTATAATTTTTGAGGCTGGGCATTACCCAGCCTACTGTTTGCTATTTGAAATTAATCTGCGCTTGTGACATTGATGTGAAAGTTATCGAAGTTAGCGATCGCTTCTTGTAATTTATCCAAAACTTGATGAACAGAAATACTACCTAAGTCTCCAGAAGCGCGGGTACGGATACTTAAGGTGTTAGTTTCCACTTCCTTAGCTCCCACAACTGCCATCACAGGTATTTTATCTTTCTCTGCATTGCGAATCTGTTTACCCAAGCGATCGCCACTGGTATCAACTTCTGCACGGATGCCCAATGTTCTCATCTTCGTTACCACATCTTTAGCAAAGTCTAGCTGTGTATCACCCACTGGTAGTAATCTAGCTTGCACTGGCGCTAACCACAAAGGAAAATCACCCGCATATTCTTCAATTAAGATCCCAATTAGCCGTTCCAGTGAACCAAAAGGCGCACGGTGAATCATCACTGGGCGTTTGCGAACACCATCTTCGGCAACGTATTCCAAATCAAAGCGTTCTGGCAAATTATAATCCACCTGCACAGTTCCTAATTGCCACTCCCGATCTAGGGCATCACTAAAGATAAAGTCGAGTTTTGGCCCATAAAATGCCGCTTCTCCAATTCCCTCAAAATGTTCCATCCCCAAGGTTTCAACTGCACGACGAATTGCACCTTCGGCTTTGTCCCAAACTTCATCGGAACCGATGTACTTATCACTAGCTGGATCGCGGAAACTGAGTCTAGCTTTAAAGTTCTTTAGTTGCAGACTATTGAACACCGACAAAATCAAATCTACCACGCTGAGGAATTCACTATCTAGCTGTTCTGGGGTGACGAACAAATGAGAATCATCCACAGTAAAACCGCGTACTCGCGTTAAACCGCCCAATTCCCCTGATTTTTCGTAGCGATAAACGGTGCCAAACTCTGCCAAGCGCATCGGTAGTTCTCGATAAGAGCGTAACTCACTCTTATATATTTGGATGTGGAAGGGGCAGTTCATCGGTTTCATGACGAAACCCTGTTCCTGTGCAGCAGCTTCTTGATCATCTGCCATTAGGGGGAACATATCTTCTTTATATTTTTGCCAGTGTCCAGAGGTTTTAAATAAATCTACTCTGGCAATATGAGGCGTTACCACAGACAAATAACCCCGTTTTACCTGTTCCTGTTTGAGGAAGTCTTCCAAAGTACTCCGCAACAGAGTACCTTTGGGAGTCCACAAAGGTAAACCCGGCCCCACTTGGTCAGAAAATATAAATAATCCTAGTTCCTTACCAAGTTTTCGATGATCTCGCCGCAGCGCTTCTTCTTTTCGCCGTTTATACTCAGTCAGTTGTTCGGGATTTTCCCAAGCGGTAGCATAGATGCGTTGTAGTTGGGCTTTGGTTTCATCTCCACGCCAGTAAGCCCCAGCAACACTTTCTAATTCAATTGCCTTGGGGTTTAATTCATTGGTATTTTCCACATGAGGCCCCGCACACAAATCCCACCATTCATTTCCTAAGTGGTAAATTGTGATCGGTTCCTGTTTAATATCTGACAGGATTTCTAGTTTGTAAGGTTCCTTGATTTCTTGAATGCGGCGTTCGGCTTCTTCACGGCTGACTTCTTCTCGAATTACTGGCAGTTTGCGATTGATAATCTTCACCATCTCTTTTTTGATGGTTTTGAGATCATTTTCGCTAAATGGTTCTGGACTGTCGAAATCATAGTAAAATCCGTTTTCAATCCAAGGACCGATTGTGACTTGTACCTTGGGAAACAGCTTTTGTACTGCCATTGCCATGACATGGGAAGCAGTGTGGCGAATCTTTTTTAACGTCTCCGATTCGCTGGTACGCGGCAAATAAATTTTTTCAACTTGTTCTGATTGATCTGGCTGATCTGATGATTTTGGCGACATTGGCTGCTGAACCATTGGCAAAGTGATTACAAAAGGTAATTTATACGATGTGTACGGCTTCTTCAACTATAACGATTTTGATTTTTGCCAGTTTGGCTTTATTTTCCAACTGCTGAATTAATTTATAATCGGGTATGAAGATAAATTTTTGATTGATTACCTCTAAATGAAATTCAGGATTCTACGCATAGGCGTAGCCCGTCGTAGACATCGCTAAATTATCTTATAAATTGCAACTCAGTTTCAGCTATACCTGTTGATATACAGACGTTTCTCCAAAATAACTGCACAAACGCAACACCAAAATCATACATCATACAGTAGATTGTGTACTTTTTGTTACATATTTATCCATTCTTGGAATTGTCAGAGAAATAAGAAAATTGTTAAGAAACGTAAATAACGTTAATATTAGTAAGAAAGTTGAAAATATGCTTCTTATTTATGCAAAACTCAAATTTACCAGGTGCTGAGTTGCTGAAAACGGTTTTAGAACCCCTGCTGGAAGATTTTCAGCATTGGTTCACGCGATCGCGTAATTTACTAGAAACGGAGCGACTCTCATTTATGAGTCACCAAGAGCAATCTGCCTTACTCTTGCGGGTTAAGCAGGCACAGAATGAACTAAACACGGTGAAGATGCTGTTTAACGCTACTGATAAACAAGTCGGGATTGATATGGCAACGTTAATGCCTTGGCATGAATTAGTAACAGAATGCTGGAATGTCGCAATGCGCTTTCGTCAAGAGCGTGAAAACTAACCAGCAGACAAGAGCATCTGCTAATTTTCTGCAAACTGCCTAGCGATGTCTAACGACAAGCCGTCCGGGTGACCCTCCTACTTCGTTACCGCAAGACGCTCGTTCGCCCTTGGTGTCTATGTAAAACGGTAGGTAAGTCGTCAGTCGAAGACATAGTACAAAATTCTTAACATTTTTTTAACATCATTTGGATTAACAAAATAATGTATCCTATGTTACCGTAAGTGGAATAACGGTTGACAAATAGCTTCATATAAATGTAACCGCACAAAGAGTGCATCAAATACTCGTCTTAACTGTGACTCACAGTATCGCCGAAGCAAAGCGTTAAAAAATAAAGTTTTAAAATTACTGCTCTGGAGGAAAACCCAATGTTACATTTACTTTACATTCTTGCTTTTACAATCCTTGCATTTATAGCTGTTGGCAACTTAATTCGTAACCTGATCATGTTCAGTTTTGATCGAGAGCGAACTTACCCGGCCAATTCCTCGCCAGCGAACAATCAAGGCAACTATGGTTATTATTCATCAAAAAAACAGTTTGTACCGCATCCAGAGTTATTAGATAGTGCGGGAAACTTAATTAAAGAGCCACTTTTAGTAATGCGTTCGATTAACGTTGAAGATGCGCGTCAACATCTTGATGCACTTTACGAAGCATCCCCAGGACATAAAAATGAAAATTCAGAGGAAGCGTAAAAGTTAAAAGTTAGGATGTTAATTATTGTTGTTTATTCTTTAAAAATCCCTCCAACCTCCCTTGAAGAGAGGGTTGGAGGGATTAAGTCTTAACTCAACCTTATTCCTTTATGAGGAATAAGCATCCATTGGCAGACAAGAGCAAACAAAATTCCTATCGCCAAAGGCTGCATCAATACGACCAACAGCAGGCCAGAATTTATGCTCACGAGTCCAAGGCGCAGGGTAAGCAGCTTGTTCACGAGAATAAGAATGCTGCCATTCTCCGATGATAAGGGTTTCGGCGGTGTGGGGTGCGTTTTTCAACATATTATCTTGGGTATCCACCTTACCTAATTCAATTTCGGCAATTTCTTGGCGAATAGAAATCAACGCATCGCAGAAACGATCCAACTCTTGTTTAGATTCACTTTCTGTAGGTTCCACCATGATTGTACCTGCTACAGGCCAGGAGACAGTGGGCGCGTGGAAACCATAATCTATGAGACGCTTGGCAACATCATCGATTTCGATCGCAGCTGATTTTTTGAGCGATCGCAAATCTAAAATACATTCATGGGCAACTAAACCATTTTTACCCTGATACAAAACCGGATAGTACGATTCCAGTTTCTTGGCGATGTAGTTAGCGTTGAGAATCGCCACTTTAGTTGCTTGGGTTAAACCCGCTTCACCCATCATCGCAATGTACATCCAAGAAATCACCAAGATACTAGCACTACCCCAAGGCGCAGCAGCAACCGCACCAATATTAGAGTGCTGAGTGCTGAGTGCTGTTAGCGGTAGCGGGGCGTTTAGCCCGTGCTGAGTTGAGTTGTTGATAGTGACAACAGGGTGTCCAGGAAGAAAAGGCACCAAATGAGAGGCGACACCAATAGGCCCCATACCAGGGCCACCGCCACCATGAGGAATACAGAAGGTTTTGTGTAGATTCAAGTGACAAACATCCGCGCCAATATCCCCAGGACGGCAAATTCCCACTTGGGCGTTCATATTTGCCCCATCCATGTAAACTTGTCCACCGTGACTATGGACAACAGCGCAGATTTCCTGAATTGGCTCCTCAAAAACGCCGTGAGTCGAGGGATATGTCACCATCAAGGCAGCCAGTTCATTACTATGTTTTTCTGCCTTAGCCTTCAGGTCATCTAGGTCAATATTACCTTGTGAGTCACAGGCAACGGCCACCACCTTCATCCCGCACATTACCGCACTCGCTGGGTTTGTTCCATGTGCCGAAGTGGGAATCAAACAAACATTGCGGTGTCCTTCGCCCCGATTTTCGTGATACTGACGAATTACCAAAAGTCCGGCATATTCGCCCTGAGAACCAGCATTTGGTTGCAGAGAAATTCCAGCAAACCCGGTAATTTCAGCTAACCATGCCTCAAGTTGCTCAAACAAGATTTGATAACCTTGCGTTTGCGATGGAGGGGCAAATGGATGAATCCTGCCAAACTCCTCCCAAGTTACCGGAATCATCTCAGCTGTCGCATTCAACTTCATCGTGCATGACCCCAAAGGAATCATTGATGTCGTTAGCGACAAGTCCTTGCTTTCTAGCTTGTGCAGATAGCGCAACAACTCAGTTTCTGAGTGATAGCGATTAAAGACTGGGTGGGTGAGATATGTACTTGTACGGGAGAGAGAGAGATGGGGAAGAGAGGGAGAAGTTAATTCTTCTAGGGTAAAAGGTAAATCATCTGTACCAGCAAAAATCTGCCAGAGGTCGATTAAGTCTTCTGGTGTAGTTGTTTCATCCAACGAGATACCAACAGCAGTTGCATCAAAAACCCGCAGGTTAATTTGAAGTTGTTCGCTAGCTGCCAGAATATCTTCTAAATTCTGTGTTCCCAGTTCTACTCGCAGCGTATCAAAGAAATCTTTGGAACTGATGCTGTAACCTAAACGCTTTAGTCCTTCTGCTAGTAACACCGTCAAAGAGTGGATGTTTTCAGCAATTTGCTTTAGTCCATCTGGCCCATGATAAACGGCGTACATACCCGCCATTACCGCCAGTAGCACCTGTGCAGTACAAATATTACTAGTAGCTTTTTCGCGGCGGATGTGCTGTTCGCGGGTTTGCAGGGCAAGACGTAATGCAGGCTTACCTTGTGCATCTTTTGATACTCCCACAATTCGCCCTGGAACCAGCCGCTTATACTCTTCCTTCGTAGCAAAGTATGCCGCGTGAGGCCCCCCAAACCCCAAGGGAATACCGAAGCGCTGGGTACTGCCGACAGCAATATCAGCGCCAAATTCCCCAGGAGGAGTCAGCAAAGTTAAGCTTAAGGGATCTGCTGCTACCGTCACCAATGCACCCTTAGCATGGGCTTTTTCTATAAAAGCGCGGTAGTCGTAAATAGTGCCATTACTTGCCGGATATTGCAGAACAGCCCCAAAAATTGGTTGATCAAAATCAAATGTCTGATGATCACCAACAATGATATTAATCCCTAATGGTTCAGCGCGTGTTTGCAACACATCAATAGTTTGGGGATGACAGTCACGAGAAACAAAATAGGCATTTGCCTGATTTTTACAAACACCATAGCTTAGGCTCATTGCTTCAGCTGCTGCTGTAGCTTCATCGAGTAACGAGGCATTGGCGATTTCCAAACCTGTTAAGTCGATAATCAGGGTTTGGAAATTGAGCAGCGCTTCTAATCGTCCTTGGGCAATTTCTGGCTGATAAGGAGTGTAGGCAGTATACCAACCGGGGTTTTCTAGGATGTTACGCCCAATCACAGGTGGGGTAATACTGTCGTAATATCCCATACCGATGAATGAACGAAAAACCTGATTTTTGCCAGCAACTTTTTTTAACCATGCCAGTGCTGCGTACTCACTTTCTGCTTCTGGTAACTTTAGCGGTTGCTTCAGCCTGATTGCCTGCGGAACTGTTTGGTCGATTAGGGCATCTAGGCTGCCAAACCCCAAAACCTTAAGCATTTGCTGGATGTCATCGGAGTTAGGGCCAATGTGTCTTGGCACAAAACTACTTAACTTCTGACTTTTTTCGTCCAGCACTTGCTGCTCATTAAACTTGACAATAGGAGCGTGTGATACCACAGATTATTCTCCAAATGGTAATATTTTATATTTTGCAATAAATACTCATGATAAGTAGGTGTAACTTCTCGGTTCATCTAATTTTCATGACTTATCTTCGGGCAGAGTGGGAGATAGGAGAGACAAGGAAGAAAATTTTACCTCGTCCCCCTCGTCCCC
>NZ_WBKM01000122.1 GCF_015714725.1 Nostoc sp. WHI | reverse complement strand
AACCAATCGAAAAATCGATAAGACATAGCCGTTCTAAAGGCTTCTAAGGCTTCAGTAAAGGTGTTCAAAGGTTTGCTTGCCCACCTACGTCTCAAGCCTCCTGTCAATGATCTCCAAGCGCCGTTCGTTTACCTGGGAAGTAGACCAAGCAAGGTGCTTGGGTTAAAAAGTGGTGTAATCGGTGGTAAGTCACCCCTATAGCATTCTCTGCGAGCTGAAATAAGTTTTTTCTCTCACTTTCTCCCAATAATCCTCCTACATAGTGTCTAAACTCTCTTTTTTGAGCCTTATGAGTAAACACATCATCAAATCGTTGACACCATCTTTCAAAGCATGGAGGCATGGCGGCAGGTGTGGTTTCTTTCATGAGCCTTTTTCAACGTGAAAGCTATGCTAGTTGAGCATTATACTGCTTTTGACTCTCCTGTTTTGTTTAAGTCCCGTTAGTACCTGTTACTCCAGCATTTCCATCAACAGTAGTACCTGTAATCGGATTGAGGCGGAAGTTCAAGCCACTACTTGTAACGACACGTATCCGATCAACCGTTGGATTAAAGTCAAAGCCAAAGCCAGTGTTAGCAGCAGGGGGTAGATCAACAGGGTTGTTAAGAGTGTCAACAAAGGCAATTTGCCCTGCTCCCGCACCCACGATCGCTGCTGTTCCAGTTTGAGGGTCAATCAAGTACAGAGTGCCTGTGTTCGCTGCATCGTTAATTCCCAGTCCATATAACTGCCCAGTCGCTGGACGTAGGTCAATGCCTACCAAGGTGTCACCTAGCGTTACACCAGCGATCGCGGCGGTTGTCACTGTTCCAGAACTGGCACTATTGAACCGAAGGAGTTGAGTACCATCGGCAGTCAATCCAATCAGAGGTACGCCAGCAGGAGACACTTCGTTTTGGAGTGTCCTGTGGCTGGAGTATTTGATGCTGAAACATTGACACCAGATGGGATGTCAAAGCCATTGACACTAGTAAAGTCTAGAGGAGTGCCATTAAGGGTGACTACCAGTGGCGATGCCTGGGTGCCATTATTGGGTGGATTCTGAATGAATAGTGTATTGGTGACTGAATCTAGCGTGTATTGTGTGGTCGCTGTAACGTTGGGAGCGCTGTTTGTATAGGCAGTGGCATTGACTGTAGTAGTACCACCATTGATCGAACGATCAGGATTGATGCCCGTTATGGATAAGTTACCATCGATCGCCGCCCCAGTATTGGGGTTAACGCGAAAGTTTAGTCCATTGGAGGTAACAATGCGGAGGCGATCGACTGTTGGATTGAAGTCTATTCCAAAGTCGGAACCTGTAATTGCAAGAGGGTTGCCAAGAGTGTCAACAAATTGCCCTAATGTCCCGACAGCAACAGCTAACCCAGTTTGGATACTAATGGCATAAAGCTGGGCACTGCCCACACCATCGCTAGCGATTCCGTAAAGTTTGCCGTTTTGGGGACGGAAATCAATACCTGCTAAATTCTGCCCTGCCGCAAGTCCAGTAATGGGTATGTTAGCGTTAAGGTTATCAGGGTTAGAGGTATCAAACGAGATCAGAGTGTTATTACTGAGAATATATGCAGTTGTCATGTTTTAATTTCTCTACTTAATAATTTTTTGAATAAATTAGGTTAGGACTAGCTCTTTCAAGGTGGTGAAATTTGGAACGAAGGTTAGTTATTTCAACCTTCAAAAAGCCAAAAATCTGAGCCGAGGATACAAGATGGCAGCACTGAAACAACGTATCTTCGTTTGTCACCTTGAAAGGGCTAGTCCTATAAACTTTGAATCTAGCCTCTGGGCTGAGGATTTGATAAAAATCTATCTCGATTGCCGTTGGCATTCCTTGAATAGAAGTCCAAGTTTTTTAGACTTAGGTATGTGTTACTTAGAGCCAAACAGCCTAGTAAACCATTTCTGTAAATGTTTACTTAAGAGTAAGGACTATGAATGCCAATGTATACAGTAAAACTACGATAAAAACGAGGATTCAAATTTTTTTATCAGTAAAATTGCTGATAAAAATTAGCAGGAGTGCTTCTTTTTGGTCACTGGGGTGGTTGAGGGAGTAGTCGCCAGGATAAATAAGCTCTGGAATAGTAAAGTTCTATTGGTCTTTGTCTTCTATAGCTAAAATTAGAGTTTTAGACTAGACAGGTAAGTTAAAGAAAAAAAGCGAGATTGAATACAGTCCTGCAATTGGCAGAAGCTAAGAGAAGAACAACCAACTCTTACCTGGGTTGCGTTGCAAAAATTTGTAAAAGATAAAAGCTCTTATTTATACAAAATTGTTATGATATAAAAATGTTTAACGACAACAACTTTCAAGCTAACCAAGCTGGTGTTCTCTACAGACATGGCGACGTTTTAATCAGACGTATTGCTAGCTTACCTGTAGCTGCTCAAAAGTGTGTAGGTGCTACTCTCGCTCATGGTGAACTCACAGGACACAGCCATCGGATTCAGCAATCCAATACTGTTCAGTTGTGGGTGCATGGAAGTGACCTTTTTCTTGAGGTTAAAGAAGCAAGTGCCACTTTAGTTCATGAAGAACATCGGGCGATTGAATTACCCCAAGGGCTTTATCGTGTCTGGAAACAACGTGAATATCGCCCCGATGCATACGTGGAAGTGATGGACTAATGCTCAAAATAATGTCGAATGGACGTGTGCCTAATAAACCAGTTAAGCAGCGCCCAAAGGAAAGTCACGAGCCTGTATCAGCTGAACTTGCTCGAAAACTCATCCTTGAGCATCGCGCTTGGGATGGTATGCGCGTTTTGGGTCATCTGGATTTAAGTGGTGCATCGGCTCTTTACAATTTACCTGAAAATCTCACCTGCGAAAGTCTGGATATCAGCGATTGTCTGAATCTCACCACCCTTGCCAAAGGTCTGCACGTCACCCATTGGATCGAGTTGGCTGGGAGTGGGATTACTAGTTTAATAGCGGGGCATGGTTTCGTCTTACGCTGGCGAGGCGTGCAGGTGAGCGATGCCTACGGCGGGCTGCGCCTACGCATTGCCTTTGAATCCCAGTCTCTAACAGGGCAAGATATTCTCAATATGGAGAATGTTGAGTTGCGGCGCGTGCTGATTGAGCGTCTGGGATACGAGACATTTTTGCAGCAAGTTGGGGGGTTAGTCCGCGATCGCGATCAAGATGCAGGGGGGGAACGTCAACTTGTCTGCATTCCTTTTGAAGATGACGAACCGTTTATGGTTTTGAAAGTCATCTGTCCATCCACAGGACATACTCATATCCTGCGCGTTCCCCCATATATGCAAACTTGCCATCAAGCAGCCGCCTGGATTGCAGGGTTTGATAACCCAGATGATTATAACCCTGCGATCGAGGCGTAACCTAGCTATTCATCAACCTTGAGCGAGAAAAATCGGCGTTGCATATTTTATTTGCGGGATGATTTATCTCACGCAGAGGCGCAGAGACGCAGAAAGTATAAAAAGTTTTAGATTTCAATACATAAAATTTCATCCCTTGATTCAGCAACGCCTAAAATTTTTCGCCTAACGTTCGCGCTCAACGGACGCAGATAACCTTTTAGTGTCAACCGACTATATTAGTAAGTTCTGGTGCAGCACGGTTGTTTGCGGCTTGGTACGTTAATCAATAAAAAACGATGAATGTTTAAGTTTATTTCCACGTTCCCACTCATGAGAAATCTGCTTGCAACCCTCCTCAGTAAATAGTGATGTAATCATGATTAAATCGTATGCATCTAAATCATCAAGAAAACGTCGGGTATTCTCATCAATAGAATTCTGAGGTGAGAACATCTCAGCCGCAACAATTGCAAGGTCAACACGCTCAATAATTTCATCACGTAATCCTGGATAGTAATTTCGACGAGTAATTTCTAGGAAGCAAACATCCACTAACTGGACTATTGCCACACTTGCAATATCTAGCTTCAAGTATTTGCTGTAATAATGCTTTAGCTGTGGCAAGACTTCAACTTGATTCGATAAAACCGAGTCAGAAATTTTGTAAATAGCTGCTTCCTCTTGCAGTGCGCGAACAGCATCACGTACAGGTATACGAAAGAACTCTCTGTCAGAACTGACACGATACGCAGCAAACCTCTGATGTAACTTACTCTCAACTAACTCGCATTCAGAAACCAGTTCGTCATAAACAACAATAAAGGGAGTCGGCACTCCAGTAGTCCGAAGTTGTTTGGCTCTTAGTTCAGATGTTTGTTCTGTAAGCCCAATTTTTACTTGGTCGGGAAATGACGGATTGATTAAAACATAGACAAAACCTTGAGCCATAATTCTGTTTAACTGAAGCAGTACTCACAATCTTTCTTGTTCAACTCAATTGGTAATGGTAGGTTGCACAAATCGCTTAATTTCACCACAGGCAATATAAGACTTGCCATCGGGTGCTGTTTTGACTTCATCAACAACGTAAAGCATTCCTTCCTCACGAACCGATCGCGGAAAACGCATATTCCAATCCGGTTCATATCCATCGGAAACCGCCCTGGCGCGCAGCTTGCTGCCATCTTTGACGCACTGAACTAAAATGTTGTCTCCTACAGTGTCAGTTGTGAGAAGATCGGCGGCACTGGCAGGGCCTTTGGAGGCTTTGCCTGTATTAGTTGACCTCGATTGACTATGAGCAACGAAGATATCTGGTTCACCAGCTTGAGCAAGACGGGTGATGTTGCCACGTACACGGTAGAAAGTGCCATCGCTTGAAAGTTCCAATCCTTCAACTACATAGCGTGCACCCTCTGCACGAATAGCTCTAGGAAACTGGATATTCTTGGTCGAATCGTAGCCTTCAGACATGACTTTGATCCGCAGTTTACCTCCTTCACGAACACAGTGTAATTCAACACCTGAACCGACTTCATTGACAATCGGCATCGCGTACACTTCATCCCCAGCAGTGACACCGCGACCCCCCAGATCGCTGCGATTGCGCGTCATCGTCTGATAACTCTGATCCCGCAGTTCTTTACGTCCGGCATTGCCTAGAGCTTTTTGAGCGATCCGACTTGCGAAATACTCAAGCTGATCTATCTCCTCAGCAATTTCAAAGTTCTCGTTCAACCCTCTATCCCGGAAATCTTTCACAAGGGCACGGAGGATTTGCTCTGCTTCCTCATGTCTGCCATCCTCAGCGAGATTAAGGGCAGTCTCTTTGGCCTTAGCGATGGTAAGACGGCTCAGTTCGAGAATGATATGGCTGGTAGAAGCAAGAGCTGCTTCTTCGACGGTGCCAACTTTGGCGAAGATATCTGCTGTGCCTGACACGCTTTGAATGAGGTCATTTTGCACAACATCAGCGCTGTAATGCAGCTTCATCACAGGTAACTCGCCAACTTGAGCAGAGGATATGACTAGACTCAACCCTAAAAGTTTGTCTTCGCCCTCGTAAAGCTCTCCCAAGGCGATCGCAGTTTTACCAGCGTCATTCTGGCTGACTTTAGCAAGACTTAAGGTATCAACCAAGCTGACACCATCAGCTAACTCAAGTGTGACATTGAGGTTTTGTCCTACCACTGCTCTGAGAGAATCTAGCTCAATACTAAACACTTCAGTTGCGTCGTCGATGCTCTGAATAAAGTAGAAGTTGCCACTGGCAGCCCTCGCCATACCGATCAGGAGGTCTTCATTGAAACCCTGACCAAAACCTAACGTAGTTGTGGTAACGCCTAACTCAGCTTTTTGCCCCGATGTTGCTGTCAGTACATTGGGGTCTTGAATGCCCATATTGGCGTGACCATCGGTAAGCAGGAGAACACGGTTGATTTTTTGCGGATCAAGCTGCGTCTTTACGTGTTCGCAGCCTTTGAGCCATCCCCCGGATAAGTTGGTAATACCGCCCGCTCTAACCTTGTGTATGGAATTTTTCAGCGCGGCCTTGTTAGTTACAGCCTGGGGTGGTACAACAGTATCCACTTCATCGTCGTAAACAACTACTGAAAGAATGTCGTCTGGCTCAAGTTGCTCTACTACAGACTCAGCAGCTTTGAGCGCATGATGCAAGGGAGCGCCTGCCATAGAACCTGAACGGTCAATTACCAGAGAAAGGTTAAGGTTACGTCGGGGAGATTCAGCTATTTCAGCCCGAAAACGTAGCAAAATATTAGTTTTTAATGAAGATCCTGCGGGGAGGATAGCCTGGTCAAAGTCGTAACTTGTCTTGAGCATTTCGTATACCCCTTTAAATTGTCAGCCCTATTATGCCCAGACAGCTAATGCTTTCTTTAATTTACCCAAAAATCAGTGTATTCCGTATAAACAAGTAAGTTTAATGTAAATTTTACAGCTTTAATGTTTTGCAGATTTGGCTGCAAATATGGTTTAGAGAAAATCAAGACTATATGCGGCTTGCCTACACGATGCCCAAATTATGCTCAAGCGATCGCTATTAATGTTAAGAATAACTAAAACTTCAATATTCCTATCGGCATCCCCAGTAGAGACGCGATTAATCCCGTCTCTACTCCCCTATTGACTAATTCGGAATCAGCCTACCACAGGGATAAGTCGCTGTTTGCTGTGAAGCATTTTCAGCCATCGCTGCTGGAATCTGATCCGATGGTCGGGTTTTGGCTGCTAGATAGTCTTTTTGTAGTTTATCGTAGATAGCTTCTCGTCTATCGTACAGACGCTTTAGGGGACGAGGTTGACACTTGTTCAAGACGTATGCTGTTACTAGGGGTAGAGCGATCGTGCTATCGGTGTAACAAACAATCGTGTTAGGTAACTCTTCCGGGTCAATCTTACCCCAGCTGACGGCTTCCGATGGGGTTGCTCCAGACAAACCGCCTGTATCTGGACGCGCATCGGTAAATTGTACAAAGTAATCATGTCCCCGTTCTTCTAGTCCTAAGACCTCGTGAAGTTGCGGTTGGGTTTGTAGCAAAAAGTTCTTAGGACTACCGCCACCAAGAATTACAGCCGCACTTTTACCTTCAGATTCACGGGCATTGTAAGCGATCGCTGCCGTCTCATTCACATCAATCGAAGGATCTAAGATCAACTGCGAACCTTCCAACGCCAAAGCTGCTACGTTCATCCCAATTGAACTATCCCCTGGAGAAGACGTATAAATCGGTACGCCATACTCATACGCTGTAGCTAGCAAGCAAGAATGCTGCACACCCAATTGCTTTTCTACTTCCCGGACATACTTACCGAGTAAATAATGAAACTCAGCAGTTCCCATTCGTTTTTGAAACGCTTCACCTTGGAGAATCTTGCGGATGAACGCATCTGTTTCCAGCAGCACATCGTAACCAAAGATAATGTCGTAAATTCGGATAGTACCTTCTTGGCGTAGTTTCACATCATCCAAAAAGGGATTACCAGCGAACAGTTCAAAACCCAAACCATAGTGCATATCGTGGTAAAGATTTGCACCTGTGCTAATCATCCAGTCAATAAAGCCGTTGCGAATTAAGGGTGCAAGCGCTGAAACCCCGAATCCTGCTGGCGTCATCGCACCGGAAAGGCTAACTCCCACCGTGACACCTTCAGTTAGAACATCACGACTCAGTAGTTGACAGATTTCTCGCAAACGTGCTGAGTTGTACGCGGTGAAGTATTGATCAATCAAATCCACCACATTGATATCATTTGATATAGGTGTAGGTGCGATTTTTTGACCCAGCTGTTTAGACATTTTGGCACTCCTGAACAGTAAACACGCAGAATCTAATGTTATCTAGCTTTCAGCTAAAGTGACACCAATACTTTGACATTCATAAAAAGCGTTGCTAAATCAACAAATAAAATCTTAATGTATTAAAATCTAAAACTCCCTATCCTCTCTGCGTTTCTGCGTGAACTAAATCATTCCACAAATATGCAACGCCAATTTTTAAGTTAAAAACTAGATTTTTGAATTAAAAACTAGATTTACAAGTTACAAAACCAGATTTTTGAGTTAAAAACTGGATTTTATAGTTGAACTCCTGACACTCCTACGTTATTTTAGCTAATATCTACGTAGTAAGACGAGAAATTAACATGAATCAAGATATATTTAAATTACCCGGTCTAAAAGGAAATTTCATCGTCGGTAGTCTCCTTGATTTTGGTCGCGATCCTTTAAAGTTTTTAACTAAATGCGCTAGTGAATAATGTAGATGATCCAAGCTTACAGGTTGGTGCTCCTATAGGGGAACCTAACTACGAATGGATTCTCGTTGGTCCATAAAGTATTATTTCAAGTTATTTAGATAAATAAAATTATGAAAAGGTTTTTAGCAACTTCTGGGTTACTAACAGCAGGTGTTAGTGTAATAATAACTGGAGTAATTTTCTCACAGCGTGTTTTGACTCAACAGCCACCAAGTAATTCTCCTTCACCACAACGTCTTGAGAGAGCACAAAGATACAGTTCTCTGTTTAAGCGACGCTCACTTACAAATGCCTCACCACAAGATGTTGGGCAGGCGGCGTTAAATTACACTCTTGCCAACTCTGACCAATTTACTGTTTTGAGTGGGACTCCAGAAGTCGTCCTTACTCGTCCAATAAAGGTGGCTGATTTTCCTTCTTGGGGATTTGGTGAAGTTGGTTTTGCTGGTAATGCACCACCAATGATGCTCGTGGTCGTAAAGGGAAATTTTGACACTACCAACTTCATCCGTTCTGTATCTGCTCACCCATTAACTGCGATTCAGCGTACTAAGTTTCAATACATTGCCTATATCTTTGATCTGCGTGTTGGTCTTCCTACTCTGACAACAACTGCACTAACAGGAGAGAGCTTCCGCCGTGGGCTTAACGACCCAAGTTTACCAGGCATCGACCCACCTGTACCAGACATTAACGTACCTACAACTAAATAGATTTTATGAAATAAATAACTACATTTTTGACTAATTGACTTGAGGCAAGACAAAAATGAATAGTTAGTGCAATTCACTGAACAACCCTTAGTAGAACATGACCAAATCCCTCATAGCTACCGTACAGTAGTTTGAGGGATTTAAGTTATTCTTGGACGACTTCTAAGCTTTATTTAGTATAAAAAAGACAGTCCAGCTTTATTGAGCTATGGAAAGGGTATAGCGATCGCTCTATTATTTTCTCAGCTTTCTAACTAATTACCTTCTTTTTCTTCAGCCATATTCCCAACAAACCAGCAGTAACTGCTATTCCTCCAATAGTTGATGGCTCAGGTACAGGCTTAACACTCACAGTATCCAAGAATAAAAATGTGCGTCTATCTATAAATTCAAACTTTAACTCTGTGGATGATGTGTCTGCTGTGAAATTGAACTTATATGGCGTGTATGGTTGAAAATCAATATTTTTTTGATCGAAAATATTTTCTCCCCCTACAAATGTTTGGAACTGATTATCAAGATAGTCAGGTTCCTCAGCTGTAGATGCTAAAAAGTAACTCAGTTCGTATTCCTGACCAGGTTGTGTAAAAAGCGTCTGTGATATGTAGCTACTCTCAGAAAATCCACTTAGAGAACTCAGCGATAACCCTTGATTACCAGTGTTAGGAAAGTTACTGATTCTAATACCTGATATAGTAATACCAGGTGTGTCCGCCGGATTGCCAGGCTCAGATTTAGTCCATCCTGTAATATTAGGATTTGGAGCGGTGGGATCGTTAGGATCTACGAGGGGGTCAAGTTCAAATCCTCCGTTAAAAACAATGTCACTAGGAGCTACAACATAGTTATGATTGTAATTGGCTTGGGCTGCTGGAATATAAGTACCAGTAATCACAGCAGTACTAGTAATGGTAGTAGTAAAACCAAAAGCAATTATTGAAAGTTTTTTAGTTAACTTCATGAAACTTGACTCCAAATAGTTCCAAATTACTGCAAACAAAACAAGTTGATAGTTACATCTATGCTGGCTCTAAGTAGTGTCAATAAAGCTGAAATTTGACTCTAGTTTAAAAGAGTTTGCTATTGATATAAATAAGGATTCATATACTCAAGACAATCTCTTTATGAACTCATAATGGAGTTTTTTTTATTCAGGTGAATTTCACTGGCATTCTCGACACTATAGAGCTAGACAAGGGAAATCTATGGTTTAGTCATCCTGCGATAGTTTTATCCTTAATGTTAAGGTACAGATTTGACACTCACATCATCCACGTATAAAAACGCATACTTGACTTTGTAACGAAACTCTATCTTTGTAGATTCTCCTTTCGCTTTGAAAGATATGGTTGTTGGCGTGTATGGTTGAAAAGCAGTATTTTTATCACTATCAAACTTCTTCCCACCAATAAAAACCTGAAATTTATTTTTCACATCAGGTTCTTCCTCTGTGGATGCGAAATAGTAAGTAAGTTTGTAGTTTTGACCCTTAACTGTAGGGATAGTCTGTGATATATAGCTAAGGTCAGGAGATCCAATTATTGAACTCAGCGATAACCCTTGATTACCAAAGTTAGGAAAGTTACTGATTCTAATACCTGATATATTAACACCAGGTGTGTCCGCCGGATTGATAGGCTCAGATTTAGTCCATCCTGTAACATTAGGATTTGGAGCAGTGGCATCATTAGGATCTACAAGAGGGTCGTTTTCAAAGCTTCCGTTCGTAATCAGTTCTTGTCCTTCTCCTTCTGTTTGTGCTACTGATTTATAAGCATTGGTAATCACAGCAGTACTAACTAAGGCAGTGGTCAAACTACAAACAGTAATTGAGAGTTTTTTAGTGAGCTTCACAAGACATGACTCCAAATAGTTTAAAATTCACGACAACGACTACTTGATTTGCTTTGTGGTGATTAAGTAGGCGGAAGAAATCTATAGGTGTTTACGAAGATGTTCCGGGCTGTACTACCACTTAAGTAAGTAGAAAAACTCTGTGCTGCTGTGCGAGTTGCACCTGTACTTCTGGTGAGTATACCCAGTGGATAGACAATAGTCTCGCTGTCTGAGGTGGGGGCAGTCTCTACAACTCTTACCTTATTAGAAATAAGAGCATCAGTGCTGTAAACAAAACCTGCGTCAATAACCCTACCTGAAAGAGTTTTGTTTTCAACAGCAGTTAAAACGTTACGCACATTGCTTCCAAGAACCAATTTGGGCTGGACAGGATTGAAAATACCTCGTGTAGTGAGAACTTGTCTGGTATAATCCCCTGCTGGCACAAGTGGCGGAGTACCTGTATAGTCACCTACGGCAATGCCTCTAATATTGGCGTTGGTCAAACCACTGATGGTACTGAGAGCAGCACTACCAGGACTAGGAGATGTCGTAGGGGCAATCAAAACTAGACGATTTCTGACAATGTTTTTACGGCTACCTGCAACTATTCTACTTGGATTCAAGTTCTGCAAAACATCTATTTGGTCGTTGGCAGCAGAAATGAAAATATCTGCTGGAGCTCCTGCTTGTATTTGGCTCAATAAAGTACCAGAAGCACCGTATGTATAAGTAATAGTTATACCTGGGTTAGCATTTTGAAACTGAGTTCTAATGCTGTTGAGCGCATTCGTTAAGCTGATAGCTGCATACACGTTAACGTTGGTTCCAGATTGTGATTGTGCTGGTGAGAAATTGACAAACTGCCAGCCTATTACCAGCATCATGCTAGTAACTGCCGTGGCAATCCAAGTAATAAGTCTTCTTCTGTTCATGAAAGTTATAGTTTGGGGAAAATATTACCTAAAGAGTTTCATTTTTGACATACAGGACTTACGCATAGGCAACATAAAAACCAACCACAGAAATGCCAGAAGACATGGAGAAGTGGAAGTTTGAGAGGCTTTTGGCGTAAGTCCTACGCATAATCAATTCTGGAAATCAACAGCTAATCACAAGTGCTAAAAGCATTAGTGTGATGGGCTGTTTATTATTTCCAAGTAGGATTACACAAACGGCAAGTGAAATGTATCTAGTGATGAAATAATATCAGTTAAATACGCTCATTACCAACATTTTTGGTTAACAAATCATGACAAAAAGCTATGGCGATCGCATCTAAAAAATCCCTGAATTACCTATAAAACATAGGTTTTTTATAAAATTATCAAATAACTTCTAAATATCTAAAGCCCTGTTTATACCAACAAAATGATTTTAACTATCTATTTAACTAACTTTTTTGGTAAAAAGTGCTGATACTGGTGAACAGCCATGCCTGCGGTGGTCACTGAGCCTTGCCGTTGGCGCAGCCTCTCGCAGAGAAGTGCGGTAAACTACGCATTCAGGAATGCCTGTGACTGATCCGCGTATGTAACATATAATTCTCTGATTGGATAAAAAATATATAACTTTATATAATATCAATAAAAAATTTTATTTTACATACGTCTAACGATAGATAGATTTTATTAAACAAATAGTTTAGATTTGTAACAAGTTACACAGAACTAGGTAAAACACATGGCTAACATCATTGACACCGCCACTAACAATGGTTCTTTCACTACACTAGTTGCAGCAATCCAAGCGGCTGGTCTGGTTGATACACTTCAAGGCGCTGGCCCATTCACCGTTTTCGCACCCACTGATGAAGCGTTTAACAAGCTTCCAGCAGGAACAGTAGACGCATTATTGAAAGATACTGCAAAGCTCAAGAAAATCTTGACCTATCATGTTGTCTCAGGCAAAGTATTGGCTGCTGATGTAGTTAAACTAAAGACAGCTACAACAGTTGAAGGTTCAGATATAAAAATTGATGCTTCTAATGGCGTTAAAATTAATGATGCAACAGTTTCAACAGCAGATGTTGCTGCTGATAACGGTGTCATCCACGTCATTGACACAGTTTTGATTCCTGCATAACCAAACCTCAGAATAGCGAATGCTATTTGTGGGGCGGCGACTATCTATAGTCGTTTCTTTATTACAGTTTGGTTGAATATTTTTTAGTAAATACCAACTATCAATAAATCCATTTAGATACTGTCTAGATGGATTTATTTTTTATGCTTGTAGAGACGTTGCTTTGCAATATCTCTTAATTAGATGTAATCAAATTTTTAGTTTTGCCAAACCTAGATAACGGATACCTTCGGGGGAAATGTCAAAACGGCAAGGTAAAACTTCTAAACCAAGAGCGATCGCATCCCGTAATAATTTACCATATACAGGATCTGTGCGATCGCCAGGGGAAAACTCAGTACAATCACCCCGATTGATAAAGTAAAACATCACTGCACGAGTTAAAGGTAGCAGCGCCATTAATTCTCGTAAGTGCTTTTGTCCCCTTGTAGTTTCTGTATCAGGAAATAGGGCTAATCTCCCCTCAGAAAAAGTTGTATTTTTCACTTCTAAATAAATCGGGCGCTCCTCATCACTCCCCGTCAAGAAAAAATCCACTCTACTTTTTTTATCTAGTCCATAAACTACCTCGCCTTTGATTTGGCTATAGTTACCCAATTGTGGGAAAAGATGTTTCACCAAAGCTAGCTTTACCACCCGATTGGGCAAAAAAGTATTCACGCCTACCCAAGTCGGCTCGTTGTCATGTACCTGAATTAGTTCTAAAGTATATGCCAATTTGCGGTTAAGATTATCGCTTTTGGAAAGCTGTACCGCACTTTGGGGAGTCGATACTCCAGTCATCGGCCCTGTATTTGGACAGTGTGCTGTTACTATCTCACCAGAAGTAAGTTGAACGTCAGCAAAAAACCGCTTATAGCGTTTCAGCAGAATACCTGGATACAAAGGTGGGTAACGATAAAGCCAGTCAATCATTCTAAAACCTTGTTGCTGCTAGTAAATATACGTCCATTCGTTCCCCACTAAACCCCTATCAGCAAATCTTTTCAGCAGCACTCATACACCCATGAGCATTATTACGCCCTGTGAGAGAATTTGAGCAACCTTACATATCACAAAGTGTCAACTTTTGTAGTCAATTTGACAACATATTAATAATAAGTAGCATATACTAAGTATTATAAGCCTCCCATAAAAAATCCGGGAGAATTTTAACGTGCAAGGAGGTAAATCCTATGCAAAAAGTGGGGATATCAACGGAATTAGAATATGCTTTTCTGTTTACTCTGAGAAAGGTAAATTCGATAAATCCAAAAGGTTTCAAGCCATTTTTTAGTAATATGCCTATTGATCCTTATATCAAAGGCAACTATCGTTCGAGAAGATTATCTCGGTTCACAGTTTCTGGAAATCAGTTAATCAAATTACCTCATGGCTACTTCTCTCAAAGTAAAGAGTATAATCCATTAGTGGGTGACATAAAAAGAGAGTTTGCAGAATTAGATGATGCACTTATAGAACTTGATATTTTCAGAAATCTTGTCTTAGCATTTAGTGATTCTTGTAAACTTCATCCTGAAGGTGAAATTGGAGTTCATCAAATTAGAATTATTTGTTCGCCAGATAATTTAGGTAATCCAGCACCTGAAGGTATCCATCAAGATGGTACTGATTTTATTGGCATCTTCTCAGTAGATAGAGATAATATTCAAGGTGGAGAAACACATCTCTATACTGCTAAAAAAGAAAAGCCTGTGTTTAGCAAAGTTCTAAATCCAGGAGAACTTTTATTAGTGAATGACCATGAATTCTTCCACTTCGCCAATCCCATAAAACCAAAAACTGATGCTCAAGGAAGTTGGGATGTTTTTGTACTGACTTCTCCCAGCTTGCTTTCAGAATAATTCTAGTTAGGGGCTGCTGAAAAAGTCATAAAAAAGCACTAAATTGGTCTGATAATCTAGAGACTGCCACCTTTTCTTTCTTTTTCAGCAAGCCCTAAATAAGAACTCCAGCTAGAGATAATTATGAACCAAGAGCTTACCCAAGCGATCGCCTGTGGGAAAGTGCGTAGTTTACCACGGTAGGCATCGCAAATGACAAGTTACAACAACTCTGTAATCGAAAATAGCCGTTGTCGGTCTATTTTCTGAAGCTTGATTTTTGCGGCGTAGAAAGCTTGATAATAGAATTGATATTTCTCCGGTTCAGCTTCTGGATCGGTTTGCTGCCATAGTTCCAAAAAGTGACGATAGCGTTTTTCAAGCATTACCAGATCCATGCAAGCGATCGCAGCTTGAACCACTTGCGGAGTCCGAAGTATTTCTTTCTTCCATTTCTCGTTTAGATGAAAAAGATGCGACACTAATCCCAATTCTTCAGCCGATTCTAGATATCTATCTTGCATCGTTGATACTAAATCTACTTGTTCCACCGCTATTTCTAAAATCTGTTGCCACAAAAATCTGTGGTGGGAAAGACTAAATTGCAAATCTCGTTCTTCTAGTTCGTCAATAATTGCTTGACGCTGTTCAGGACAATGCAAGTAAATCCTTAGTAACAAGCCTTCTGCGTGTTCTAAAAGACTGCGATCTATAGGGGGTGGGGAAAGTTTATTATCTCCCCATGCTTTCTTTGCTGACACTGGCTTAGAATATGTAGCCGCAGCCGGAGCAATTTGAGTTAACAGATTTTCGACCCTTAGGGGTATAAGTCTGGTATCTCCCAAGCTGAGTATTTCCGCACAATAAGAAACATAATAATTTCGTGTATCGCTGTTAGCTATATTTTTAAGTAATTTGACTAATTGCTGAGTTGCGTGTTGAAAATCAGTAGCCTGTCTTAAATCGCGATCTTTAATAGTTTGTTGAATCTGCCAGTCTAGCCAAAGCGGAGCATTTGCTAGCAGTTCTCCATAATCTTCTGATGTGTGAGCATACAAATATTCATCAGCATCTTTGCCATCGGGTAGATTGAGAATTTTTAACTGGACTTCGCCCTTGTATGCTAGTTCGGCAATTTCACCGATCGCTCGTTCTGCGGCATTTGTTCCGGCTTTATCAGCATCAAAATTAAGTACTAATTGTTTCGATTCGGTGTAGCGTAATACGAGCCGAACTTGTTCTAAACTTAAGGCTGTACCAAGGGAAGCAACGGCGTTGTTAATACCAACAGCGTGGAGAGCGATCGCATCAAAATATCCCTCTACCACCACCGCTTGATCGAGTTGAGAAATCCCACTTTTAGCTTGATCAAGGGCAAATAATGTTTTACCTTTACTAAAAAGTTCCGTTTCTGGGGAATTTAAATATTTGGGTTGTTCATCGGTGAGAGTTCTACCACCAAAGGCAATGACGCGCCCTTGAACATCGCGGATCGGAATCATCAAGCGATCGCGGAACACGTCATAATAACCGCCCCCTTCCTTGCGTGGTTTAATCAATCCCGCTTTTTCCAGCAGTTGCGCGGGCAAATGTTTATCTTCTACTAAATACCGATGCAGCGTTTCCCAACCTGCGGGGGCATAACCTAAACCAAACTGCTGTATGGTTTCTTCTTTGAGTTGGCGGTTAGATTGCAAATACTGAATTGCCTTTTGTCCTTGGGATTGTCTGAGGGCGTGTTGATAAAACTGGGCGGACGTTGCCAAAACTTCATATAATTGTTCACGCAAAGATAGCTGACGCTGTAATTCTTGGCGTTGTTCTGGTTCGAGGGTTTGTACAGGTACTTGGTAACGTCGTGCTAAATCCAGCACAACCTCAGGAAAAGAGCGCTTTCCCAAATCCATCACAAACTTAATAGCATTTCCCGCAGCTAAACAGCCGAAGCAATAGTACATTTGCTTGGTTTGGCTAACAGTGAAACTGGGACTTTTCTCATCGTGGAAGGGGCACAAACCGACAAAATCCTTTCCACGTTTGCGTAAAACTACGTATTCCGAGACAACATCTACAATATCAGCTCGTAGTTTAACTTCCTCAATTGTGTCTGGGTGCAAGCGGGGGATTTGCATATTTAGTCATTATTCATAATTGATTATATTTTGCTTTTCCGGGTTTATTCGGTTAGGTGCAAGATATAGCAATCCAATTTTATTTTTGAACTTATCTGTGTAGGCAGGCAAGAGGCAAGAGGCAAAGGGAAAGAATGCTCTTTGAATTGTACGGAGTTTTTTCAAAAATCAAATGTGAGTCCTATAGCAATCCTAAATCATTCATGAAAAAAATCTATTGCCTATTGCCTATTGCCTGCCTCCACGACTAATTTTACAACTCAAATAGGATTGCTATATATGAGTCAACCTATTCGGATGGTAACTCGAATAAAGCTAGCAATTGATAAAATTGTATATGTAGCTTGAGAAAACATTAGAGGATTTACGTCCGTGACACTCAAAGAGTTAAAACAACAACTTCTTGCCCTCAGTCCTAGTGAAAAAGTTCAGGCTATACAGTTACTTGCTCAAAGTCTTGGCAGCAATTGGCAAGGAATCGAGAAAACTCCTAGAGTCTGTGGTGGAGAAGCTCGCATCGCTAAAACTCGTATTCCCATCTGGGTACTTGTGGAAGCTCGCCGTCTTGGATATAGTGATGCTGACCTTTTGATGAGCTATCCAACCATTACAGCTACAGATTTAGCTAATGCTTGGATATATGCAGAAGCTAACCCCGATGAAATCGAATTGGCAATTGAGCGTAATGAGGTAGCCTAGTCGATGGCACGGTTTTACGCAGACGAGCAGTTTCCGTTTCCAGTTGTGGAGTTATTACGTACTTTGGGACATGATGTTTTGACAGTCCAAGAAGCTGGAAATGCAGATCAAGGTATACCTGATAACGCAGTGCTGGCATTTGCTACAAGTCAAAAACGCTCGATATTAACTATCAACAGAAATGATTTTATCCGTTTGCATCGTCGTGATTCTAACCACTTCGGTATTATTGTTTGCACGAACAATCGTAATTGGGAACAATTTGCAGCACGGATAGATGAGGCTGTGCCAGCAGAAGAACCGTTGCAAGGAAAACTAATTCGTGTGGTACGTCCAGTCACTTAAAAAGATTTTGATGGAACGCGCAAACTTGAAATATTACAGCAGTTTTCATGTATTTAGACCACAATCTTCTTCTTTGCGCCTTTGCGCCTTTGCGTGAGATAAAAACAATGTGGTTCATTTACCCGAAAATCGCTGTAAGGTGCGATCGCACTAAGAGCATTGAGCAGCAGTAGATTGCCTTTTCAACCATACCATAATCTTTGGGTTAGTACTGATTGTGCCGTACTAATATCCAGTCCCCAAGTTTAGAGAAATAACAAAGGACTTCTGATCGCTATTATATTCTTGTTGTTATACCAAGAATGATGTATACAATTGCTAACGCTGAGTTTTACCAGAGGAAATACTGAATATGGGGCGTATTTTTATATCGGCGGCTCACGGTGGCAAAGAAGCCGGAGGAATCGATCCTGGTGCGATCGCAGGTGGGACAACTGAAGCTAAAGAAATGATTCTGTTGCGGGATTTGATTGTCACGGAACTCAGAGCGCGAAATATTGAAATTTTAGCAGTCCCCGATGATTTGAGTGCCGCCCAAACTATCACCTGGATCAATTCCCGTGGCCGTCGGGGTGATGTCGCCCTAGAAATTCAATCTGACACAGCTAACAGCCCTTCTGTGCGTGGGGCTAGTGTCTTCTACATTGTTAACAATAGCGATCGCCGGAGCAATGCCGAACAGGTGCTACTGGGGTTGTTGCGCCGTGTACCTCAATTACCAAATCGGGGAGTCAAGCCAGATACAGATAGTGGATTGGGTAAATTAGCATTCTGTCGCCAGACAACGCTTCCAGCTTTGTTAATGCAAGTGGGGTTTCTCAGCAATCCAGAGGATCGGGCTTTGCTGCAAACTCGCCGCCGCGATTTTGCTTTGGGAATTGTCGATGGACTGGTATCTTGGAGTCGTGTAATTGACCCAACTGGAACTCCGGCAGAAGCAAATTATCCACCAATTAATATTAACATCAACGGACAAAATTACTCGGAGCAAGGAGTGTTGGTTAATGGTAACGCTTACATCCCCATTGATTTAGTAGACCGTCTGCGGATTGATTTGACAAAAACAGCTAATGTCAATCGGATTACCTATCGCAAAATAGTTTATATCAAAGCAATCGAACTGCGGGATTTTAATGTTGCAGTCACTTGGGATGTTTCAACTCGTACTGTTACCTTGCGCTCGAATTTGATTGTTTGCTCTGGTCAAATTGACCGGATAATATCGAACGGGAATACCTCAGAAATGCAGTTACAATTATTCCTCAGAAACAATAATGAAAATGCTTTAGTAAAGTTTCCTGACATCCCAAAACTTTATCAGCAAGAAGCACGTACAGAAGGAGTGAACTACGATATTGCCTTTTGCCAAATGTGTGTAGAAACTGGATTTTTACGGTTTGGTAGCGACATTAGACCTGAGCAAAATAACTTTGCCGGCTTAGGTGCGATCGGTGGCGGTTCGGAGGCTGCATCTTTTCCAAGTGCCACAATTGGGGTGAGGGCGCACATCCAACATTTGAAAGCTTACGCTAATTTAGAACCTTTGGTAGGAGAAGAAGTAGATCCCAGGTTTCGCTTTGTCACACGTGGCATTGCGCCGTTAATTGATCAGCTATCCGGGAGGTGGTCAGCAGATTTAGATTATGGTGCAAGGATTACAGCAATCGTCAAACGACTGTATGAGTCAGCTGGACTTCTATAAAATTTCCGTTTAACTGAAATCTTGCAGCATTCTCAATGAGCCAACTAATCCAGCCTATTATCTTAATTAACTAGACAAGTTGCTCTGAGCAACTTGTTAAAAGTGGGCAAACTTCCGCCACAGTGTACTAGGGAAGAATTCTAAAGGTTATATATATTTGATAAAGCGTCTATCCTGAGGCCGTTATCAGCCAAAATTTTTATAGATGAAAACACAGGTACAGTCAAAATGGATATTAAAAATGGCTTTGTCGGCGCTGTTGGCAACACACCTCTGATTCGCTTAAACAGCTTTAGTGAAGAAACAGGATGTGAAATCCTCGCTAAAGCAGAATTTCTCAATCCTGGTGGTTCCGTCAAAGACCGCGCTGCACTTTACATCATCAAAGACGCCGAAGAGAAAGGTCTACTCAAACCCGGCGGTACTGTCGTAGAAGGAACTGCTGGTAATACTGGCATTGGACTGGCGCATATTTGCAACGCCAAAGGCTACAAATGCCTAATTATCATTCCTGATACCCAATCACAAGAGAAGATAGACGCATTGAAAGCTCTGGGGGCAGAAGTTCGGGCTGTTCCTTCTGTCCCCTACAAAGACCCAAACAACTACGTCAAGCTATCTGGTAGAGTAGCTGCTGAGTTGGAAAATGCTATTTGGGCAAATCAGTTTGATAATTTAGCTAACCGCCGCGCCCACTACGAAACTACAGGGCCGGAAATTTGGGTACAGACAGACGGTAAAATAGATGCATGGATAACTGCAACTGGTACTGGTGGTACTTTTGCTGGTGTAGCATTGTACTTGAAAGAACAAAATCCGGCAATTAAATGCGTTGTTGCCGATCCGTTGGGTAGTACACTTTATAGCTATATCAAAACCGGCGAAATCAAGATGGAAGGAAATTCCATCACCGAAGGCATTGGTAATGGTCGTGTCACAGCCAATATGCAAGGCGCGCCTGCTGATGATGCCATCCAAATCGATGACAAAGAAGCTTTGCGGGTAGTTTACCAACTGCTGAGGAAAGATGGGTTATTAATGGGCGGTTCAACGGGTATTAATGTTGGGGCAGCTCTTGCCCTAGCGAAGCAGTTGGGGCCAGGACATACCATCGCCACCATTTTATGTGATAGTGGTTCCCGATATCAATCGCGGATATTCAACCGTGAATGGTTAGCCTCAAAAGGACTTTCAATAGATTAGTCCTTAGTCATTAGTCATTAGTCATTAGCTTCCGACTTTTGACAAAGGACAAAGGACAAAGGACAAAGGACAAAGGATAAAGAACAAATGACATCTGCAATCTTGTTGACTGAAGTGAGGCATCTAATGAATATCCAGCAGCTGCGTCAATCCTTAAAACAAAAGTGGCTGATTTACTACGAACAAAATATTTCCTGGCTGGTCAAAATGCGAATTTGGGGCACTTATGATGGTCTGCGGCGTCCTTTGTCCGGTTTTATTTTGGCAACATTGTCTGTTTTAGAACCCCAGTTTGATGAAATACTTTCTTTTATGCTGGATCTGAATAACGATCCAGATAAAATAGTTGCCGCTTTAGGTCTTAACTTCAATCCTGATCAAGAGTTACGTTTAATAAAATCAGAAGATTCTATCGCTACAAGCCAAGTTGAAATTGAGTCGCCAGATGAGAAGCATTTTGAGGATGAAGATACGTCATTAGTTGTAACTGCTAGCAAGATTGCGCCTTATTCTCTTGCCAAAACTCTAGACTCCAACTTGCCCCGCGCCGATCAACTTGTGCCATTATTCATTGCTACCACCGAAGTAGTTCGCACCCGCAAACCGGAGTTGATAGCTGCATTTGGTACTAAAATTGCTCCAGATACTCCGGTAAAAACGCCATCCTCTGGTTTGCTAAGGGAATATCAACCAGTACGCTGGCACTCTGGTCAGTTACCTTCACGAGGATCGGCGACAATGACTAGTGAGGTTAACAGCAAAGCCAAAACTATGCCATCTGTGGCATTAGCTACCGAGGTTAAGAGCAACGCACCACCTGTCCGAATCCCTGTGGGCGCATCATTGGCAATTACCACCGAGATTTCTAGTAATGGCAAACCAGTGCGATCGCTAGCAATTACCACCAAAGATGTGAATCCACCACAAGACTTTAAAAGCAAAGTAAATTTACCAGCTACTAATGCCCGCAGTCTAGCTTCTTGGGTAGATGAATTTTGTCACGGGACTCGAAATAAAGATGAAGACATTTTTCTTTGAATTGTTTATGGATACTCGTGAGAAACAAATGGGATTTCTACTACTTCACCCTCACTTTCGCCCACTTGGACTTTCAAGCCCACGCCCCCAGCTTTGGTACGGATGTAACCTAGTCCAAAGTAACCATTAGCGGTTTCTGTGTAACTGGTAAGTTTACCGACCTTTTCATCGCCAACTACGATCGCACTTCCGACTTCTGTAGGGGAACTGAGACGGATACCAAAAAGGTATTGTTTTACACCTTTGTATGTATTTAACCGAGCAATGGTTTCTTGCCCAATATAGCAACCTTTATTAAAAGAAATTGTTTGCCACAAACCAACTTCTAAAGGATTGTAATCATCTGTGAGTTCCGAATCTGGGGCGGGGCGGCCTTGTAAGATTCGCAATGTATCCCAAGCGCGATCGCTCATCTCTACTGCCCCAGCCTCTAACAATTTGTTCCACACCGTTGCTTTGTCTGTATATGGGAAATTTAAAGTGTATCCAGGAGCCACTAACCCACTACCTACAGCAATTCGCACTTTTTCAGCAGGAGCAATCATGTATACTTGGTGACTACCGTTAGGTTGGCCGATCAGTTCGCCAATACCCAATTTTTCTAAAACAGCGTCGCTTTCTGGGCCAATGAGGCTGAAAGTATTGGTGTATTGTGTAATATCAGATAATTCCACCTTGTCGGCAAAGAAAATATATTTATCTAGCCATTCCATGAGAAACTGGCGACGGTTGGGTGAAACCAGCAGGATTACTGCATCTTCTGTAACATAGGCGGTTGCTAAATCAATTGTTCTGGCTGTGGAGGTGACGAAAACCGTATCGCAACCTTGTCCCGGCTTGAGTATTTGAAAATTGTTAGTGCTTTGGTTGTGCAAAAAGTTGAGGCGATCGTCGCCAGAAACTTGGATGCGTCCCCAACTAGAGCGATCGCATATAGCAACCCCAACTCTCGCGGCTTCGATAGCTGCTGTGTCTTTATCGTCAATTGTAGATGTTGGCATGGTGATGAGAAGTTGCCCTGTTTCAATGTTGTCGCTCTGGAAATCTTAGCAAATAAGCGTTTGCGGCTTCAATGCACTTAAAAGGCAAAAACCCAGCGCTGATTAGATTTCATTTTGCTGGTTTTGTGGGATGGGCATCTTAACTGGGGTTTAGATTACGATGTCTACAACGAGCTACGCACGCCTACGCAGGTAATAAAACATGTGAATTAGCCTCACCTCCACAATTTACGGTTAATGTGATTATCTGAGCATCGCGTAAATTGTCGCTACTCATGACTGCACCATTACCAGAATTCATCACATAGGCTGGAAAACACGCTGCACTTAAACTTAGACGCAAGGCGTTACCTTTAGCAATTCGCACACAAGTTGGTTGCAGTTGAATTTTTATTGAGACGTTAATTGCAACGTCTTTACAATGTACATAGCCTTGGGTAAAATTATACACCCGCCCATCAGGATGTACTTGCGATAGCACCGCACACAAATCATAACTAAGTTGATCGGCAGTACACGAAATTTCTACTATTACATCCCCTGCCAAATGTAAATCTTCTGTTAGGGGTTCGCTAGTGTAAGTTAAGACATCGGAACGGCAATCAATATGCGATCGCTCAAATACACCCGCCCCAATTATTGCATGACCACCCACAGCCGGAACTGGTCGCCAAGGGTCATGAACCAAATAGTCATGAGTGCTGAGTTCTAAGTTCTCAGTAGTAAGAGTTCCTGAATCTTCTCGGATGCTAGCAAGTCCAGTTGTTGACAAAAAATAGGATTTATGTATTGGTGTAGGTAAATTAGGGAAAGTACGCCATAAATTACTTCCCATCTCGAATAAGCAAACAGGCGATTCCTGAAGCAATCCAGTATCTATATTTTTGAGAAACTGATCAAACCAACGGATTTGCATTTTATCTACGGGACTCGCCGCTTTAGCACCAAAGTCAATTTCACCAACTTTGCGACCCCAAGGCAAATGTGCCCAAGGCCCGACTAATAGATGTTGGGGTTTATTGCTACGAACTGCCATATCCTTATATAAATGTAGAGTGCCGCGCAGGTAGGTATCAAACCATCCTCCGATGTGGAACATGGGCAAATCGACAGTTTGCAAGTGGTGTTTGGGCGAAAGTTTTTCCCAGTATGTATCTGGTTGAGAATGGGCTACCCAATCATGATAAAACGAATTAGGGGCAAGTTGTTGGAGAATTTCTGGATTAGTTAAAGGCAGATTACGAGAAGCGGCAAACAAGGCTTGATAAGCTGTTTTATCTTCTTGCAAACGGGTAGTTTCCGTAGCTAATTGAATTGCCCAAGCAAGATTAGTTTGTAAACAGAATGCGCCGCCTTCATAAGCCCAATCGGTATACAAATCATAGCCAATCATGGCAGGGCAAATTGTTATGAGAGGGCTGGGTTTATTAGCTGCGGCATATAACTGAGTCATTCCCTGATAAGAGAAGCCATACATGCCAACTTTGCCATTGCTAGAAGGTAGATTTGCTGCCCAATTGACTGCATCTTCGCCATCTGTAATTTCGTTGATAAATAGCTGAAATTCACCTTCAGAAGTGCCGCGTCCTCGCACATCTTGAATTACTACTATGTAGCCGTGGGCAGCATACCAATTAGGATGAGCATAGACAACAGTAGAAGCGATCGCTCGTCCGTAGGGTTGTCGCATTAATACTACAGGAAACTCACCATCTGCATCGGGGCGATAGATATCTGCATCCAAGTAAACTCCATCGCGTGTTTGCATGGAGGCTGTTTCTTTGGGAAGGACTTTAAGCATGGATTTGCAAGAGGTCTATTGTAGGATGTGTTACAATCCGCTTCGTTTAAGGCAAGAGACGCGATAAATCGCCGTCACGACGAAAGATTGATTATTGTATGGATAATTTATTTTTAGATATTTTCTTATTTCTGTGCTTATAGCAAGACTGCCAAACTTGATCGCCAAGAAAACTTTAGCTATTGGCTTCAGAATGAATTCTGAGGTGATTGTTGAAACTGGCACAATATCTCAGTCAAATTGCATTTTACTTCAGCTTCTAGACAGTGGTTTTCTTTATTAATTTTTTCGTGCAACTTATACAGTTCTGGTGAGCCTTGACTTGTCAGCAGTTCTACTAAGTTAGGCATATTGCTACGCTCGATATATTCAACTACTTGGTCATAGTATTCCAATTCCAGACAAACTTTCACCATGCAGCGATAAAGTTCATGCCATTTTTCCACCTGATTTTTTTTAATTTCATTGCCAGAGACAACTTCATCCCGGAGGAACTCTACAGTGTCAATGGCAGATTTAAAAATGTAATAAGCATCTGTAAAACGTTTGGCGTCTGTGTAAGCTAAACCCTGATTAAAGGCAGTTTCTGCATGATCTTGGGGAAAAGTCTCGCGGGTGTATTCTTGCAAAGCTTTTTGGTAACAGGAGATAGCTTGTGTTAAATTTTCTGCTTTCTCTCCTTGGATGCGTTCGCTGTAAGCCAAACCCAAGTTGTTTTGCGTTGTAGCCCATTCATAAGGAAAGCGATCGCGGATGTATTCTTGTAAAGTTTGTTGATAGCAGGAGATAGCTTGTTCTAAATTTTCTGCCTTCTCTCCTTGGATACGGTAAAAGTAAGCTAAACCCAAGTTGTTTTGCGTTGTAGCCCATTCATAAGGAAAGCGATCGCGGGTGTAAACTTGCAAAGTTTGTTGGTAGTAAGAGATAGCTTGTTCTAAATTTTTTGCCTTTTCCTTGTGGATGCAGTCAAGGTAAGCATTGCCCAGGTTGTGCTGCATTATTGCCCATTCTTCGGGAAAGCGATCGCGGGTGAAAACAGTCAGCGCGATTTCATAACCTGTAATCGCAATTTCCAGATTATCCGCCCGGTTCCCTAGGGAACAGTCTTGCAGTTGGTGGCTAAAATTCAAGACATCTATAACAGTATTTTGTGCTGATTCTGTATCTAAGTCTAATAAAGTTGCCATTGCCCAACTGCGTAACACTTGGGCAAAATTCATGTCTAGCTTCTCTTGGTTTGCTTCCAACAGTGAGTGTATCGCCTTGGCATCGCCGTCGCTGTTTGCCGTAGCCTTGAGTATTTGCAATAAAAAGTCAACTTGGGAGTCAAATACAGGAGCTATTTTTGCATTTTTGTGACTTTTAGACAGATATAATCTCAGCTTCTCAGTCATTTTACGGCTAATTTCTTGCAAATAATTCTGCGGCATTAGTTGTTACCCTAACTTCCTGTACTTTAGGTATCAATGAATATATTCTTCAATTTCCCAGCCTGCAATTCCGCAAATAAAGCAGTTTTGATATATTTGAACCACATCTATCGCAGGGGTAAGTAAGTAGGTGAGAATAAATCAAAGTAGATTAAGTAATGTAAAAAATATTGAGATGAGTTCGTAGTAAGGGCTTTAGCCCTCAAATTAGGACTAAAGTCCTTACTACAAACCTTGAATTATTCACGCCGCTCTACTTAAACATATTCTCCAAGCATATATTAAGCCTTTGGTGACACCGAGTAGTTAAGATGTAACTAGCAAAGCAAGATTGAGAGGCGACTATGACTGCCTTAATTTTTAACCTCAGCCCCACCATTGAGTTAACAGATGAGCAATTCTTCCAACTCTGTCAAAATAATCGAGATTTGCGACTTGAGCGCACGGCAGAGGGAGAATTAATTATCATGCCACCAACTGGATGGGAAAGCGGAAATCGGAATAGTAAACTGACACAGCGCTTAGGTAATTGGGCTGACGCTGATGGCACAGGTTTGACTTTTGACTCTTCAACAGGTTTTAAACTCCCTAATGGTGCAAACCGTTCTCCTGATGCATCTTGGGTGAGCCAGGAGCGATTAGAAGCCCTGAATCCAGACCCCGCCAGATTCCTACCGATGGCTCCCGATTTTGCGGTAGAATTACGCTCTGCTTCAGATAGCTTAAAGAGTGTGCAAGAAAAAATGCAGGAGTACATTGACAATGGTGTGCGTTTAGGCTGGCTGATTGACCCCCAAAACCAACAGGTGGAAATCTACCGCCCAGGACAGGATGTTGAGGTTTTGCAATCGCCTACTAGTTTATCAGGAGAGAATGTATTGCCTGGGTTCGTCCTGGATTTAACACAGATTTTGAGTTAAGTTATCCTTACCTTTGCCAATTTAAGAAGAGTTGAAACTTAATTTTGAAGGGGATGAAACGAATTATTGGCTTTACTGTTTAAAATACATGACAAGATGCCCAAAAAGGGGTGGTGTAAAAGAGTCATCTATGGCTTAATTTGTTTAGATACAAATTTTACTGCTAGCAGGGTAATTACGATGACAAATAGACCTCCTTCTGAACCGGAGTCATCTCAAAGAACTGCCCTTGGCTTTGATGAATTTATAGCCATTTTGGTTGCCTTCGCCACTATCGGAGCGATTCTTTTTTGGTCATTGTCCCGCAGGGATTCTAGCTGGAACTTAAACGGGCTACTGTCGCCTTCCTCCACCCCGTCTTCTAGCGTTCAACCAAATCAAGTATTGCCCTCCCCTACTCCTAAGGTAGAACCAAGTGCAATCTCCAACAATGTTTTGCCCTATTCTCCACCTGAGGCTGTTGTTGAACCCAAGACACTTTCATTTCCGACTAACAGCCCAGTGTTACCATCTGCTCAGATAACTCCAACTCAATCCCCACAACCAAAGACACCTGTATCTTCTTCAGCAGTCCTTGACTCATCAATTAAATCATCAGCGTTGCCTTTAGTAATTCCGGCAAAACAAAAATCAATCATTCCGCCACCAATTGCATTTAACGATGTCCCCAATAAATTCTGGGGTCGGCGTTTTATAGATGTTCTTTCTTCCCGTGGTATTCTTAAGGGGTTTCCTGATTATTCTTTTAGACCAAATCAGCCTGTAAACCGCGCCGAATTTGCTGCAATACTGCAAAAAGCCTTTGATAAAGAACTGTCTAAGACTGCGATCGCATTTCAAGATATACCGACAAAATTCTGGGCAACTCCAGCAATTGACCAAGCCATCAGTGCCGGATTTCTCAAAGGCTATCCTCAAAAAACCTTCAAACCACAACAAAATATTTCACGAGTGCAAGTTTTAGTTGCCCTTGTCAGTGGGTTAAATTTGAAAGCACCCACTTCCCCAAATCAGATTTTAAGTGTCTATAAAGATGCTAAAGATATTCCAACTTATGCTACTAGCAAAATAGCTGCTGCTACAGCCAATGGTCTAGTAGTTAACTATCCAAATCCACAAGTCCTTGCTCCTAACAAAGTAGCTAGTCGGGCTGAAGTAGCGGTGATGATTCATCAAGCTTTGGTAAAACTGGGCAAATTAGAGGGAATTTCATCTCAAAACATTGTGCTGCATCGACGCCCGCCGCAGCCATCAGGCAGCTTGCCTCCAGAACTTTCGCGCACTTTAAAGGGTAACTTGTCCGCAGGAAGCTCGGCTCCGTAAGCTTGGTAGGGAAAGTGGCCAACATAATTCGTAATTCGTAATTCGTAATTCGTAATTATTTGGTCACTCAAGAAGTAGGAAGTCTAAGGAGAAAGATTCTTTATTGCTCCCCTGCTCCCC